>JBJSWO010000092.1:0-8788 GCA_046085905.1 Actinomycetes bacterium
CTGCTCGGGGCTCAGGTCAATGACAACGCCCAGCTCGGCCAGCACGTCGGCGGTACCGGTCGACGACGACGCGGCCCTATTGCCGTGCTTGGCGATCGGGGCACCCACCGATGACGCGACCAGGGCGGCCATCGTGGAGATGTTGACCGAGTGAGACAGGTCGCCTCCGGTGCCGACGACATCGAGGCGAATCAGGTCAGCGGGCAGCGGCACCCAGTCGCAGTGCTCGAGCATGACGCTCACCAGGGCACTGATCTCGTCAGGTGTCTCGCCCTTGGCACGCAGACCCATGGCGAAGGCACCGATCTGGGCGGGGGTGGCCACGCCGTCGAGGATCTGCTCCATGGCCCAGGTGACGCTGGCCTGGTCGAGATCGGTGCGCGAACTCAGCGTACGCAGGACCGTGGCCCAGGTGGGCGACGTGACCGGGGTGGACATGGCGGGTGCGACGGGCGCTAGACGGTGGCGACAGCCTGGCGCGCGGCCAGGAGCCGGACGACCTCGCCCGCGAGGGCGATGCCGTTGATCGGGTGGGCCACGGCCGCATCAGCACGCGACCAGGTGGCCAGCCAGGCATCCTGGGGGCGACCGACGAGCACGAGAATGGGCGGGCACTGGTAAATCTCGTCCTTGAGCTGGCGGGCAATGCCCAGGCCACCGGCCGGAGCGGCCTCTCCGTCGAGGATCAGGAGGTCGAAACCGCCCTTGTCGACCGCGGAGATCACGGCCGGCTCGGTCGCGCACTCGGTGTACTCGAGGGCAGGCAGCTCGGCGCTGGGGCGCGGGCCCAGGGCCAGGTAGACCTGCTGGCGCACGGTGCGGTCATCGCTGTAGACGAGCACCTTGAGCGGACGGGCGGGGGCGGAATTCTCACTCACGGGGCGAACTCTATCCGTGAGGGGACACCTCGTGACGTCGACCCCGTCGACCTGAGGTGACAAAGGCGACATTTTCTCCTGGCCATTTCACGGGGGGTCAGGAGGCAACCTGTGCGGCGATCTGCCAGACTCCCCCCGTGGCGACAGCAACCTCAGTTCCAGCGGCGTACGCGCACGCACCGGCAAACCGACCCAACATGGTCTCGATCGGCACCATCGTGTGGCTGTCGAGCGAGCTCATGTTCTTCGCGGCGCTCTTCGCGATGTACTTCACCCTGCGGGCGGTCAACCCCGAGCTGTGGGCCGAAGAGACCCAGCTGCTCAACATTCCGTTCGCGAGTGTCAACACCACGATCCTGGTGCTCTCCTCCGTCACCTGCCAGCTGGGCGTGTTCGCAGCCGAGCGCGGCGACGTCAAGGGCCTGCGTCGCTGGTTCATCATCACCTTCCTCATGGGTGCCGTGTTCATCGGCGGCCAGGTCACCGAGTACACCGAGCTCGTGCGCGAGGGCCTCACGCTGTCCTCCAATGCCTACGGCTCGGCCTTCTACCTGACCACGGGCTTCCACGGCATGCACGTGGTCGGTGGCCTCATCGCCTTCCTCTTCGTTCTCGCGACTACGTACGTCGCTAAGCGCTTCACGCATGACGAGGCCACGCGAGCCATCGTCGTGTCGTACTACTGGCACTTCGTCGACGTCGTCTGGATCGCGCTCTTCTTCATGATCTACGTCCTCAAGTAGCAACCGCACCACTCTCACCGCATCGCGAAAAGCGTTGCAATTGCTCGACAAAACGGAAGGTACGACCACGGTGAAGTTCCTGGCCGCAAGACGGCGCAGCCCCCTGGCTGCCGTTGCCATGCTGCTGATCGCGCTCATCGGCATCGGTGCCGGCTACGCGGTCATCGCGAATGCCCGCCCCGCTGAGGCCGCAGCAGTCGCAAGCAGCGAGACCCAGGTCGAGCAGGGCAAGCGTCTCTACCTCGAAGGCTGCTCCTCGTGCCATGGCATGCAGTCGCAGGGCACGGGCGCAGGCCCGACCCTCATCGGCGTGGGTGCCGCATCAGTCGACTTCCAGGTCTCGACCGGACGCATGCCGATGGCAGCGCCCGCTGCGCAGGCACCTGCTCGCGGTGAGCCGCAGTACACGCCTGAGCAGATCGCCGCGATGTCGGCCTATGTCGCATCACTGGCCCCCGGCCCCGCGATCCCGACGGCCGAGCAGCTCGACTATGAGGACGCCGACGCCGCCGAGGGTGGCGAGCTCTTCCGCATCAACTGCGCACAGTGCCACCAGGCGGCCGGCCAGGGCGGCGCCCTGACCCAGGGCAAGTACGCGCCCAGCCTGATGCAGGCCGAGAACAAGGACATCTACGAGGCCATGATCACCGGCCCGCAGAGCATGCCGGTCTTCAGCGACGCCACGATCCCCGAGGAAGACAAGAAGGCGATCACCAAGTACATCGCGACCCTTCAGACCCTCCCGAATCCCGGCGGCCTCGCACTCGGCAGCCTCGGCCCGGTGCCTGAGACCGTCTTCCTCTGGACAGCCGTCTTCGCCGCTCTCATCGGAGTGGCCATCTGGATCGGAATCAAGGCACGATGAGCGACCACAGCACCCCCGACTCTCACGAGAACCTCCCGGCCAAGCTGGGTTACTCGCCCGTGGCGGACATCGAGCACAAGCCCCGCCTGACCGACACCGATCCCAAGGCCGCACGTCGCGCCGAGCGCCAGGTGGCGAGCATGTTCGTGCTCTCCATCCTGCTCGTGATCGCCTTCGTGATCTCCTACCTCTTCATCGACAAGACGACCATCGTCTACGTCCCGATGTTCGGCGAGGTGGGCGCACTGAACTTCGCCCTGGGCCTGTGCATGGGCCTGGGCGTCTTCCTCATCGGCGCCGGCGCGATCCAGTGGGCCAAGAAGCTCATGCCCGACACCGAGGTCGTGGCCCAGCGCCACGAGATGGCCTCCCCCGAGGCAGCGACCGACGAGGCCGAGGCGAACTACCAGCGCGGCAAGACCGAGTCAGGCTTTGCCCAGTACAAGATCATTCGCCGCACGCTCATCGGCGCCCTGGCGCTGTTCCCGATCCCGCTGGTGATCATGCTGCGCGATCTCTGGACAGCACCCGCGGGCAGCCCGAGCCCCGAGGCAATTCTCTCCAAGACCCTGTGGAAGAAGGGCGAGCGGATCATCGTCGACGGCAGCAACCTGCCGGTCAAGGCCGAGGATCTCCCCGTCGGCGGCCTGATCTCCGCGATCCCCGCCGACCTTCCCGAGGTCGAGGAGATCGAGGGCAACCTCAACGCACGCGGCAAGGCGGCGATCCTCGTGGTGCGCATGGATCCCAGTGACATCCGCTCGCAGCAGGGCGATGGCTGGGATTACCAGGGCATCCTGGCCTTCTCCAAGATCTGCACGCACGTGGGCTGCCCGATCGCCCTGTACGAGCAGCGCACGCATCACCTGCTGTGCCCGTGCCATCAGTCCACGTTCGATCTTGCCGATTCCGGCAACGTCATCTTCGGCCCGGCTGCGCGTCGCATGCCGCAGTTGCCGATTGGCGTGGATGCGGAAGGCTATCTCGTAGCAATGTCTGACTTCGCCGAGCCCGTCGGCCCGAGTTTCTGGGAGCGTGGATGACCGCGACAAGTCCGGTCGAGCAGGTAGGCGGCGGCGTCGCCACCTACGTCGATCAGCGCACCGGTAGCAACAAGTTCCTTGCCCGTAACCTCGGCAAGGTCTTCCCTGATCACTGGTCGTTCATGCTGGGCGAGATTGCCCTCTACAGCTTCATCGTGGTGCTGCTCACCGGCACCTTCCTGACGCTGTTCTTCAAGCCCTCGATGATCGAGGTCTTCTACGACGGCTCCTACGTGCCGCTCAAGGGCATCAAGATGTCCGAGGCCTACGCCTCGACCCTCGACATCTCCTTCGACGTGCGCGGCGGCCTGCTGCTGCGCCAGATGCACCACTGGGCAGCGCTGATCTTCATCGCCGCGATGAGCGTGCACATGTTCCGCGTGTTCTTCACCGGCGCATTCCGCAAGCCGCGTGAGTTCAACTGGATCATCGGCGTCGCTCTCGTGACCCTGGGCCTCGGCGCCGGCTTCTCCGGCTACTCCCTCCCCGACGATCTGCTCTCGGGCACGGGCCTCCAGATCGCCCGCGGCATCATGCAGTCGATTCCGGTCATCGGCACATGGATGGCCTTCCTCCTCTTCGACGGCGAGTTCCCCGGCACTGACTTCATCTCGCGCCTGTACGGCGTGCACATCCTGCTGATCCCGGGCCTGATCCTCGCCCTGGTCACCATCCACCTCATGCTCGTCTGGACCCAAAAGCACACCCAGTTCCCCGGCCCGGGCCGCACCAACGACAACGTCGTCGGCTACCCGCTGATGCCGGTGTACATGGCCAAGGCCGGCGGCTTCTTCTTCGTGGTGTTCGGCGTCATCGCCCTCATCGGCGGTCTCGTGACGATCAACCCGATCTGGATCTTCGGGCCCTACGTGCCTGATCAGGTGAGCTCCGGCTCCCAGCCTGACTGGTACATCGGCTGGCTCGATGGCGCCCTGCGCACCATGCCGAACTGGGAGTCCACCCTCTTCGGCTTCACGGTCTCCTGGAATATCTTCATCCCGGCAGTCGTGATCCCGGGCGTCATCTTCACTGCGCTCGCCCTGTACCCGTTCCTCGAGGCGTGGGTCACCGGCGACAAGAAGGAGCACCACCTCCTCGATCGTCCGCGCAACGCCCCGACCCGTACGGGCATCGGCGTCATGTCACTGACCTTCTACCTGCTCCTGTGGGTGGGCGGCGCCAACGACATCATCGCGATCACCTTCGGGCTCTCGATCAATGCGATCACCTGGACCTTGCGCATCGCACTGTTCGTGATTCCGCCGATCATGTTCGTCGTGACACGTCGAATCTGCCTCGGCCTGCAGCGCCGCGATCGCGACAAGCTGCTGCACGGCTACGAGTCAGGTCGAATCCTGCGCCTGCCGCATGGCGAGTTCATCGAGGTCCACCAGCCGATCAACGCCAAGGAAATGGCTGTGATCACCGGCAAGACCGACATCACTCCCCTGCCGCTTCCGCCGGCCACTGACGCTGATGGAGTGCGCAACAAGCACTTCCAGGTCAAGAAGCTGCGTGCCAAGCTCAGCGGATTCTTCTACTCGGAGAATGTCGCCCTGCCGACTGCCGCCGAGATCGAGGAAGGCCAGCATCACGCGGCCCATGCGGCAGCCGTCGAGGCCCCCCTGCATGCCTACGAGGATGCCGACCAGATCAACCGCGCCCATGGCGGCGTCCTGCACCACCCGGGCATGCCCGAGACCAATGCAGAGCAGCTCGCCAAGGACGGCGGACACCTGTAACGCTCGACCACATGACAATGGCCCGGCACTCGCCGGGCCATTGTCATGCTCGGGGTCTACCAGCGCACGTGCAGTGAGGCAGGAGCCCGGAACTCCCAGCCCCTGAACTCCACGTCGTAGTCGTCGTCGAGCCGCAGATTGGGCATCGCCTCCACCAGCATGCGCAGGGCGATGGCCTCCTGGCCTCTCGCGAAGGCGTGACCCGCGCAGAAGTGCGGTCCGAAGCCGAACGCCGCATTGGGCACGCGAGGGCGGCGCACGTCGAAGTCATCGGGGTTCTCGAAGACGCTCTCATCACGGCACGCACTCGAGACCAGAGCACCGACCATCGCGCCGGCCGGGATCACCGCTCCCCCGAGCTCGATATCGGCCACGGCCTGGCGCGTCTGCGTGCCGATCGGCGCTACCCAGCGCAGGCCCTCGTGAACCGCGTCATCCCATCTGCTGGGATCCTCGCGCACCCAGGCGAGCTGATCGGGATTCGTGAGCAGGCCATAGAGCGTGCTGCCAGCACTGTGACCGGGCTCCTGCATGCCTCCGAGCAGGATCACCTTGAGCGAGGGCATGACGTGGTCGATGGTGCGGGGCTGCCCGACCGGGCAGCCACTGGTGAGCATCGAGGCGATCGTCGAGTCATCGGGCTCGTGCTGCAGCTGGGTCATATAGGGCCGTAGCTCGGCATCGATCAGGGCAGCGGTCTCGTCATTGATGCGCTGCTTCTCCGGGTCACCCTCGAAGTTGATCGCTCCCATGGCCAGGCCGTGAAACCACTCCTGCAGGGTGTCGGCGCTGAGGTGACCGACGCCGAGCACCGCGCCGAGACTGAGCACCGAGATCGGCTCGAAGTAGTCATGCATGAGATCGGCACGGCGATCGGCGCGGGCGAGCAAAGCGTCGAGGGCCGCCTGAGCGATCGGCGTGACGAGGTCATCGATGTAGCCGGCGACCACGCGCGGCTTGTACTTGGCGTCCAGGCTGCGGCGCAGCTCGAGATGCGGCTCGCCATCGAGGGTCATCAGGGTCGGACCGCCGAAGGAGCGATCAATAGGACCGTCCTCGACGGTAGCGGTGAAGTGCTCGGGATGAGTCGTCACGAACTCGACATCGGCCGCCCGGGTGACCATCCACATGTTCACGGCGGGCACGTAGGCCACCGGGCGCTCACGCCGCAGGTAGGCATAGAAGGGGTACGGGTCAGCGTCGAGCTGCTCGACCGTGATGGTGGATTCGAGCGACATTCGTTTACCTCCGAAACGATCCTAGGGATCGGGAGCCCAGGATTCCCGGACTTGACAGGTCTGGCAGAGTGGAGGCCCCATGAGCGACGCCCTTGAATCCGAGCAGCGGAATGTCACCGCGTTCTACGAGCTGCTCGATGCCTACACCGAGCACGTGATCGAGCGCATCGACAAGACCGCCTCGGCGCCCTCCACCGGCACCGGCCAGGACACCGTCGAGCGCCAGGCCGAGCTCGACCACTGGGGCACCCAGCTGCGTTCGGCCCGTGCTGCCGCCGATCGTCTCGCCTTCGGCCGCGTCGACCTCGATGTCGAGGGCACGACTGAGATCCGGCACATCGGTCGCATGGGCCTGCGCGACTCCGAGGGCAACCCCGTGCTGCTCGACTGGCGAGCACCCACGGCCGCAGGTTTCTACCAGGCCACTACCCTCCAGCCCATGGGCGTCTCGCTGCGCCGCCGCATCATCACGCGTGGCCGTACCGTCACGCATATCGACGATGAGGATCTCCTCGACCCCGTGCACGATGTCACCGATGCCGCTGCCGCCTCGGTTGAGGCACCGCGCGAGGGTCGGATGGGCGACATTGTCGCGACCATTGCTGCCGATCAGGACTCGATCGTGCGCAGCCCGCTCTCGCAGATCACCATCGTCGAGGGCGGACCGGGCACCGGCAAGACAGTGGTCGCCCTGCACCGCGCAGCCTGGCTGCTCTACACCTATCGCGATCAGCTGGCCCGCGATGGCGTGCTCATCGTCGGCCCTTCAGGCGCCTTCCTGCACTACATCGACCAGGTGCTGCCCAGCCTTGGTGAGACCGATGTCGTGCTGCTGACCCCCGGTCAGCTCTACCCGGCCGTCAATGCCACCCAGTACGACGACGCGGCTGCTTCGGCGATCAAGGGCAGCACTCGGATGATCCGCGTCATCGCAGCCGCACTGGAGTCCTTGATCCGCATCCCCTCCTCCGATGTCACCATCGATCTCGAGGACGGCAGCAGCGTGCGCATTACGGCCAAGCAGCTGGCAGAGGCAAGAAGGCACGTGCCGAAGGATTCCTCCTTCCACGAGGGCCGTGAGCCCTTCCTGGAGAAGGCCCTGCAACACCTCTGCCGCTACCGGGCCCGTCAGCGCGGCTGGGACGAGCGCGATGCCGATATCCGGGCCGATGTACTCGCCGATCTCACGGGCGATCGCCATGTGCGCCGAATCCTGAACCTCATGTGGATGCCGAGCAGCCCCGAGCGGTTGATCGCGCGCCTGCTCGAGGATCCTGCCTTCCTCGCCACGGCGGCACAGGGCATCTTGAGCCGCGATGAGCAGCGCGTGCTCCTGGCTGCACGGGCCGAGCGGCCCGCGTGGACAGTCGATGATGCGGCACTGCTCGACGAGGCTGCCGAGCAGCTCGGCCCGTGGGATCCCGATGCTCGCAAGGTGGAAGCCCAGGCCAAGCGGGAGCGCGCGGCCGAGGTCGAGCACGCCTCGCAGTCCCTGACCTCACTCGGCATGGGGGCCTGGATCTCGGCCGACCGCCTGGCTGATCGGAGCCTGAGCTCGAGCATGCGCCTGAGCGTCGCCGAGCGAGCCCTCAACGACCGCACCTGGACCTACGGCCACGTGATCGTCGACGAGGCCCAGGAACTCTCGCCGATGGCCTGGCACTGCCTCTCCCGCCGCACCAACCGCATCTCGATGACAGTGGTCGGTGATCTGCAGCAGACCACCCATGCAGCCGGCGTCACCTCATGGGATGACGTGTTCACCTGGGCGAGCGGTCGCACTGACCTGCACACCCTCACCATCACCTACCGCATCACCCGTCAGACCGCAGCGAGGGCCGCCGAGCTGCTCGCCCGCTTCGGCGGCACTCCCCCGGTTCTCCAGGCCGTGCGCGACGGCGAGGAGCCGATTGAGCGCTCGTGCAGTACGGGTGAGCTCGCGACATACGTGCTCGAGTCGATTGGCGAAGCCGAGGGCCGCTACGCAGTGATCGTTCCCGATGCCGAGCGTGATTCCTATGCGGTGCTTCTCGACGGTCCGGAATTCAGTGCAGGCGAGGACGCCCTCGATGCCACCGTCGCCGTTCTCACTGCGCGCGAGACCAAGGGCCTGGAGTTCGACATCGTCTTCGTGATCGACCCCGATGCCATTGGTCGACAGACCGTGCGCGGATCAGATCTCTACGTGGCCGCTACCCGAGCCACGCATCGACTGCACCTGGTGACGATCTCCTAGGCAGCCGGGGCCGAGGCGCTTGCGCTCGACGACGCGCTGGCGG
>JBJSWO010000093.1:0-5065 GCA_046085905.1 Actinomycetes bacterium
GAGCAGGCGAAAGTCCATTTTGACCAAGTTGGCGTACAGCGGCAGGATCATGAAGGGCAGGAAGTTGTAGGTGAGTCCGGCGATGACCGCGATCGGAGTATTGAGAACACGACCATCAGGCAGCAAGTGCAGGGTGTTCAAGGTCGAGGTGATGAAGCCGTCATCGGCGAGGATTGTCTTCCAGGCGTATGTGCGAAGCAGGAACGATGCGAAGAGGGGCGCGATGACGAGCACCAGCAGCAGGGAACTCCACCTTCCTGATTTGAAGGCGATGAAGTACGCGAGCGGATAGGCGATTAGCAGTGCGAGTGCGGTCGCGATGCCGGCATACACGAAGGAGCGGATGAATAGCGGCCAGTACTCTGCAATGGCCTGCCAGTAGTTGCCGATCTCGAAGCCCACTGCGTACTTGCCGGGCTTTCCAGCGATCGGCTTCTGCAGGCTGGTCACGAAAAGCGTGACCAGCGGGATGGCGAAGAAGATCGCCAGCCAGGCGATGCCGGGCAGAAGCAGGAAATACCCGGTGCGGGACTTACGCTGAGCTGCCTCGGGTGGCGCAGCCGGCCCACCGCCGGGAATCACGTGTGCCACGACTACTTGCCCTCGAGTGACTCTGCTGCCTCGCGGAGCTCACGGACATCCGCCGGCACGCCTGCCGAGAGATCCTGACGACCGTCGAGGCCGAACGTGTGCGACGGAGACCAGTGCACGATGACCTCATCGCCGACCTCGCAACGATCACCCACGATGCTGTTCTGCTCGAACACGATGAGCTCCTGCCCCCACGCGGTGCGAACCAGGTACTGAGTCGAGACACCCGTGTAGGAAACATCAGTAACCCGTCCCCGCGCCCGGTTGTGCTGGTCGGGAACCTTGCTCGAGTCGATGAGATCGAGAACGGTGAGCTTCTCGGGTCGGACACCGACGATCACGGACTCGGCGGTCGCGAAATTCCGCTCGGCAGGGAGTCGGAAAGTCTCGCCATGGGCACTGACATCGACGAACTCACCCGAGCCCGACTTTCGGCCTTCGATCAGGTTTGCCTGGCCGAGGAAATTGGCCACGAACACAGTGCGCGGAGACTCGTAGATCTCTGCAGGGTGACCCATCTGCTCGATTCGACCCTTGTTCATCACGGCCACGGTGTCGGCCATGGTCATGGCCTCCTCCTGATCATGAGTCACATGCACGAACGTGGTGCCCACCTCTGTCTGAATCCGCTTGAGCTCGATCTGCATCTGCCGACGTAGCTTGAGATCGAGTGCGCCGAGCGGCTCGTCCAGGAGAAGGACCTCGGGCTGGTTGATGAGGGCACGAGCGACCGCCACGCGCTGCTGCTGACCGCCGGAGAGCTGAGCCGGCTTGCGGCGGGCGAGTGGCGCGAGCTCGACGAGCTCGAGCATTGCCATCACGGGTGCGTTGACATCCTTGATGCCTCGACGACGCAGTCCGAAGGCCACGTTCTCGAATATGTCGAGGTGCGGGAATAGCGCGTAGGACTGGAACACGGTGTTCACCGGACGCTTGTGCGGGGGCATTCGAGTGACATCAGCGTCGCCGATGCGAATCGTGCCGGCAGTGGGATCCTCGAGCCCTGCCACCATGCGCAGGGTGGTGGTCTTTCCGCATCCCGACGCACCGAGGAGCGCGAAGAAGGATCCCGCGGGAATCGTGAGCGTCAGGTCGTCGACTGCCGCGGTGTCACCGAATCGCTTTGTCAGGTTCTCCAGACGAAGGTCTTCTACCTTGCGCACAGCAGAGTTCACGGGAAATCCTTCGAGTCGGAGTGCGCGGGAATCAGTTTCCGATGGCCTTCTGGAAATCGCGCTGGTACTGGATCTCCTGCTCCGGAGTCAGCGACATGAAGACATAGGAGTTGTCGAGCATCGCCGAGGTAGGGAAGATCCAGGGATTCTCGGCCAGGCCGGGGTCGATTGCGGCGATGGCCTCCTGCGCTCCCGCGACCGGGCAGATGTACTGCACGTAGGCCGCGACCTCAGCTGCCAAATTGGGGTCGTAGTAGTTGTTCATCACGAGTTCGGCATTGGTCTTGTGAGCAGCGAGAGCCGGGATCAGCATGTTGTCGGTCCAGAGCATTCCGCCTGACTCAGGGAGCGCAATTCCGAAATCACTGCCCAGCTGGATCATGTCGCCCGACCAACCGATGACGGCGATGACGTCGCCACTCTCGAGTGCGCCGGCATAGTCATTTCCGGTGACCTGGCGCACCTGACCGCTGTCGACCTGCTTGGTGAGCTCGGCAAGACCGGCCTGCCATTGGTCCTCGGTGAAATTCGAGGGGTCGGCACCCTGCCAGGCCAAGATGACACCCATGGTGTCGCGCATCTCCGACAGCAAGGTGATGCGTCCCTTGAGCTTCGGGTCGAATAGTTGATTCAGGCTCGACATCGTGTCGGTACCAAGGGTTTCCTTGAGCTTGGCCTTGTTCCAGCCCAGGAGACCGAAACCTGACTGCCACGGCAGTGAGTACTGGCGCCCGGGATCGAAGCTGACATCCTGCCACTTGGGCAGCAGGTTGCCGGCATTGGGAATATTGGCCTTGTCGAGCTTCTGGGCGTAGCCATTCTCGATCCAGAGGCCGGCCATCCAGTCGGTCAGGACGACGAGATCGCGGCCGATGTCCTGGCCCTGCTCGAGCTGGGTGCGCACCTTGGCATAGAACTCGTTGTTGTCATTGACGTCTTCGGTATACGTCACCGAGATACCCGTCTGCGCCTCGAAGGCCTTGAGGGAGGGGTACTCGCCGGTCTCATCATTGACATCGAGGTAGAGCGGCCAGTTCGACCAGTTCACGACCTTGTCGGTTGCCGACTGGTCTGCCGCACTCGCCGGACTAGCGGCTGCACTGGAGCCATCGTCACCGCCGCCGGCACCGCAGGCAGCAGCCATCATGGCCACGCCGCCGAGCCCGGCCGCCTGCATCACTCGCCGGCGCGACACAGAGGACTTCATCATTCCGGCGATCTGCTGCGCGGGCTGGACCTGCTTAGACATGGTGTCCTCTCGATCGGTGACGTGCCGTGCTGAGCATGTAAGCACGCGGAGGGACCGGAGACAAGGACCTTGTGCCCCAATCTCCCCCGTGATATCGATCAGACCCCCCGAAGGGTCGGGCCGGCTCCCGCCGCGGTGGCGAGGGCCAGGATGACACCCTGAAGCTGCTCGACGTCATCCTCATGGAGCTGCCCGGTGGTCACCCGGATATGCGAGGTCTCCGTTGGCCCCACCATGAAGGGCGTACCGGGTGCTACTCGCACGCCCATCGCGGCAAGGGCGATCAGTGCCGCTCGCTCGTCGGCCACCTCGACCCAGGCATTGATGCCGTCACCGGTCGTACTGGTGATTCCCTGCCCGGCCAGGCCCGCGCGCAGCGCGAGACTGCGCATGGCGTATGTACTGCGTGCTCGCGTGACCGCCGCGATGGCTGCCGAATCCGTCAGGAGTTCCACGAGCACGGCCTGGAGAAGCCGACTTGTCCATCCGGGCCCGAGCATCCGCCGCGAGATGAGCGGATCGATGGCGTCAGCCGAGCCGCCCACGGCGGCGATACGCAGATCCGGGCCGTGGGACTTCGAGTAACTGCGAATGTGCACTGTTCGCTCGGGGAGGTGACAGCCGATGCTGACATCCTCGCCTGTCGCGATATCGCCGGAGTGATCATCCTCGATCACCCACACCTGAGTCGGCCGAAGAACCTGCGCCAGTTCCGCTGCGCGACCGACGGACATGTTCGTGCCGGTCGGATTCTGCGCCCGCGGCTGCAGGAAGAGCGCGACCGGTTCCTGCTCGAGGGCCTCCTTGAGCTGGGCCGGAATGATGCCCTCGGCATCCATGGAGACCGGGATGATCTCGGCTCCGCTTCGCTCGAGCAGGTCGATCAATGGCGGGAATCCCGGATTTTCCATCACCACTCGGTCGCCCAGACGCACCACTTGTTCGACTACCCGTGAGAGTGCGTCCAGTGCCCCGTCGACGACCGTGAGTCGCTCCGGCTCGAATGGCCAGGTGCGTCGGAGGAGGTCCTGGAGCTGCGGCAGCACCGGGTCATCGAGATAGCTCGTGGTCCAGGCCAACTGCCTCGTGGTGACCCGTTCGAGGGCATCCCGTAGGTCGGGCAGCAGGGCAGGGTCCGGGGTACCGGTCGACAGGTCGAGGCCATCGGCTCCAGGTGCTCCGCCGATGCTCAGATAGCGCACCGGGCGCGAGGGCTCGCTCGGGGCGAGGACGAAGGTACCCGCGCGCCCTCTCGCCTTAATTGCCCCGACTGCAGCCAGGGCCTGCCAGGCCTCGCTGACAGTCGCGGGGCTGATACCGAGATCCTGCGCCAGGTCGCGAACGGTCGGCAGTCGGTCGCCTTCGGCAAGCCGGCCTGATCGGATCAGCCGGTGCACGGCCGCGGCGATGCCCTTCGGCGAACGGTCGTGGATGGCAGCGACCAGCAGCGTCTCGTGTGACGAGTCCACTGCATCGGTCATGATCGCGCCTCCCTGATGGCGCAAAAGTACAGAAAATTTGCGCTGCTAGATCACTTTCGAAACTTTTTGTTGAATCGCCTGTGTAACACATTGGAAACTGTCTAGCCTGCAGAATCACAAAGCACGCTCACCATTCGCTGTACCGATTCGGGCAACGCAGGCGACTTCGCTGCACGATTATTTGTCACTCGCATGAGGAGGAATTCATGACAGTCATTCGCGCGGCGCTCGTCCAGACCAACTGGACCGGCGACAAGGAATCAATGATCGTCGTCCACGAGAACTACGCCCGCGAGGCAGCGGCTCAGGGCGCCCAGGTCATCTGCTTCCAGGAGCTCTTCTACGGGCCCTACTTCTGCCAGGTGCAGGACAAGAAGTTCTACGAGTACGCCGAGGCCATCCCCGGCCCGATCACCGAGCGCTTCCAGAAGCTGGCCAAGGAATTGAACATGGTCATGGTTCTGCCGATGTACGAGGAGGATCAGCCCGGCATCCTCTACAACACCGCGGCAGTGATCGACGCTGACGGCAGTTACCTCGGCAAGTACCGCAAGCAGCACATCCCGCAC
>JBJSWO010000094.1:0-6314 GCA_046085905.1 Actinomycetes bacterium
CTCGGCGAGCCTGATGCCGAGGGCATCACCTGGACTTTCACGCTGAAGCCGTACCTGAAGTGGGATGACGGCTCACCGCTGACGACCCTCGATGTCGCGCGCGGCCTGCGCAACCTCGACCTGCGTCGCGCCGATTTCCGCATCACCGACATCGAGTTCGGCGCGAATCGCACGATAATCGTGCGCCTGGACCGTCCCTTCCATGACTTCAATGCCGTCGTTGCGCTGACCGTGGCTGCGCCCGTGGCACGCGGTGAGGTCGTGAGATTCTCCGGCCCGTTCACGGTCGACGAGTCTGATCCGTCCCGACTGGTGCGCAATGCGCACTGGGATCCGGAGTCCGACACCGTGCGCAAGCCCGTCGTGAACGGGATGCGGATTACCTGGACGACAAGTCAGTCACAGGCCAATCAACTGCTGTTGATCAACCAGGTTGATGTCGCGCTCACCTCGCGCACGGATCCCGCCTTCACGCAGTCAGTGCTGCGCGATCCGGCGCGAGCCTCCCACGCCGACAATCCCGGCACCGGGCAGGTCACGATGCTCGCGATTCCGCCGAGCGCCGGGCCGCTCGGTGGCGAGAAGTGCCGTCACGCCGTGTACTCGGCGGTCAATCGCACCGCACTGCGGCAGGTTCTCGGCGCCTCGGCCGGCGAGGCGGGCATCGGCGCCGCCCAGGCGACAACTCTCTCCGCGCCGACCATCGCCTCATTCGATGCGAACTATCAGCCTTTCTCGCCCGGTGACGGCTCCGGCGACGTGACCGCGGCCAAGGCGGCGCTTGAGGCGTGCGGTCAGTCACAGGGCTTCCCGATGACCCTCGGCTTCCCTGACTCCGCGACGGGCCTGGCGGCGTTCGCGGTCATCAAGGAGTCACTCGCTCGCGTGGGCATCACCGCGCTCGGTGAGCCGATCAGCTCGACCGAGTACTCGGCCACCGTGCTGTCAGCCGATGCGGTAGCCGAGCTCGGTCTCGATGCCGTGTACCTGAACTACTCGGCGACCGTGCCGGGCGTCGCGGGCTACTGGCGACCGCTGACCGGCAGCATCGCCCCGGGCAAGCCGTATCGACAGAACATCGCGCAGCTCGATATCCCGACCGTGAACTCACTGCTGGCATCCAAGGAGATCTCGTCGCCCGACCCGAAGATCCAGGCCGATGTCGGTCGCATCATCGACCGGCTCGTGCTCGACTCGGGTGCCTACATTCCACTGGCCTTCACCCAGACCCTCGAGTATCGGCCGGCGGGGCTGAGCAATGTCGCGACGACGGGGGCGTTCGACAATCAGTACGACATCGTGAACATCGGCTTTGCCGTGGAGCCTCAGGACTCGTGAACATCGGCTTTGCCGTCGAGCCGATCGGCAAGTAGCGGATCAGTTCAGCGAGGTGCGAAAGAAGTCGACCTCGGTGAGCAGCAGGTTCTCGGCGACGATCTCCTGCGGAGTCATGTGAGTGACCCCGCTGAGCGGCAGCACGTCATGGGATCGCCCGGCTGCCAGGAGAGCCGATGACATCTGCAGGGTGTGGGCGATGAGCACGTTGTCGTCGGCGAAGCCATGGATGAGCAGCAGGGGTCGAGTGAGCCGTGCGGCACGGGGCAGCAGTGAGCTCGCGTCGTAGGCGGCGGAGTTGGTGCTCGGATCGCCGAGGTAACGCTCCGTGTAGGCGGTGTCGTAGAGGCGCCACTCGGTGACGGGCGCGCCTGCGACGGCGGCGTGGAAGCGATCGGGTCGATCGAGCACGGCAAGGGCTGCGAGATAGCCGCCGAACGACCAGCCGCGAACGCCGACACGGTCGAGATCGAGGTCGGTGAACAGCTCGGCGCACCCCTCGAGGGCGGATACCTGATCGCGCAGGATGCCGGTGGCGAGATCGAGGTGGATCTCTCGCTCCCAGGCCGGGCCGCGGCCGGGGGAGCCGGAGCCATCGGCGACGATGACCGCGAAGCCCTGGTCGGCAAGCCACTGCTCGGTAGCGAACGCCCCGGCTGCGCGGATCACGCGTTGCGCGTGCGGGCCGCCGTACGGGCTCATGATGACGGGAAGTCGCGTGGAGCCCGGTACGTGACCGGTCGGAAGCAGGACTGCGCAGTGAAGTGATCGCTCACCGACGGTGCAGAAGTACGGATGGATTGGCACCTTCGGGGTCTCCGCGAGGTTTGCGATCTCGTGAGTGCGCGTGCCGTGCGTTGCGGTGTAGAGCGTGCGCGGGTCGGTGCCGCTAGCCCGCATCGTGACGCGCAGGGCCTCGCCACCGACGAGCGAGCACCACTCATCGGTATCGGTGAGGGCGACGCACGAGCCATCAAGGCCGAGTCGGTAGGCGGCCTGCGTGATCGCGGTGGACTGCGCGAGCATGATCACGTGCTCAGCGGAGATCTCCATGACCGCTGACACCTGCAGGCCTAACGGCGAGAGAGGCACTCCGTCGACGTGCACTCGGTACGTGTCGGTCGCAGTATCGGGCAGTACCTCGATGAGCCTGCCGTCGGCGAGCAGTGCGGGAACGCCATGCACGACATCGACCCAGCAGGAGTCTGCTCGTCGGGTGATCTCGGTGAGCGTGCCCGTGACAGGGTCGAGTCGGCAGACAGACTGCGTGCGTTGATCTCGAGTCAGCAGTGCGATCACGACGCCACTCTCCGAGACGTGAACCGAGCTCACGTACGGGAACTCAGAGTGATCCCACTCGACCTCGATGCGCGATCCGTCGAGTCCCAGGAGCGAGAGTCGCACGGCGGGATTAGTAGTGCCTGCTGCGGGGTATCGATGCTGCACCGGCTGCTGCTGCGGATTCGCCGGGTCACTGATCCAGCGGATCTCCACCTCGGACTCGTCGGTGTGCTGCACCAGGAGGCTGCGTGAATCCCGGAGCCACCAGAACCCGCGGTGACGTTCGAGCTCTTCCGCCGAGATGAAATCGGCCAGGCCCCAGAAGTCGTGCTCACCGGTGGGAGCCGCGAGCTCGGTGACCGACATGTCCGTGAGCGAGCAGGCGTAGAACGAGCCGTCCACGACGAAGGCCGCATGCAACCCATCGGGGCTCAGCCGCGGATCCACGACGGGCCCGGGTGCGGGCAACTCGACCGGAGCTGTCGGTTCGCTCCCGCCCGAAGGAACATCCAGAAGAAAGGGAATGCCTGAGACGGTGAAGAGTGCCCGGGCCAGGGCGCGATCGGTGCTGAAGCTCGTGATGCCGGCGGTGACCTCACGCATTCGCTCGCGACGGGCTCGCTCTGCCTCGGGCAATTCGAGGTCGCTGCTGCCGAGCCGGGAGGCATCCACGAGGAGTATCTCGGGCGACATTGCCTCGAGATCGAGGAGCCACAGGCTGCCCTGATCATCGGAGCCGGATGCACTCCGGATGAACAGCGCTCGCGGGGTGTCGGGGGCGCAGGCGAAGGATCTCGGGCGGCCCAGCTGGAAGGAGCGGGTCCGCGCCTTCTGGCGCGGGTAGCTCTCGGCAGCCGAAGTCGCGTCATCCTCGGAGGCAAGGCTCATATGCGCATCGTGCCCTACGCGAGCGGGCTCAGTACCCTGGGCAGGTGACCAAGCGACTCCTTCTCGTGCACGCCCATCCCGATGACGAGACCATCGGCACCGGCGTGACCATGGCCAAGTACGCCGACCACGGGGTCGAGGTCACCCTCGTGACCTGCACTCTCGGCGAGGAGGGTGAGGTCATCCTCGAGGATCTCGCGCACCTGGCCGCTGATCGTGACGACAGTCTCGGCGAGCATCGCCGGAGCGAGCTCGCTGCTGCGATGGCCGCGCTGGGCATCTCCGACTGGCGCCTGCTGGGCGGGCCCGGCCGCTTCCGCGACTCGGGCATGATCGGCACCCCGCCCAATGATCGGCCCGACTGCTTCTGGCGTACCGATCTGCTGATCGCGGCACTCGAGCTCGTGCCGGTGATTCGCGAGGTCAGGCCGCAAGTGGTCGTGACCTATGACGACTTCGGCGGTTATGGCCACCCCGATCACATTCAGGCACATCGCGTGACGCACTACGCACTCGACCTGGCGGCCTCGGCGACCTTCCGTCCCGATCTGGGTGCGCCCTGGAAGGTCAGCAAGGTCTATTGGCCGGCATTCCCGAAGAGCGTCATGCGCGCATCGATCGAGGCGCTGAAGGCACAGGGCTCCGACAGTGAGTTCGCGATGATGGATCCCGATGACATCCCGTTCGCCTGCGATGACGAGCTGATCACCACGGTCATCGAGGGGACTGACTATCTCCCGCGCAAGCTCGAGGCGATGCGCGCGCACGGCACCCAGATCAGCGTCGACGGCGGGCTGTTCGCCCTCGCCGACGGTATCGGCGCGGAGGCATTCGCCTCCGAGTACTACCGGCTCGCGCTCGGCGAGATCGGTGACTCGCGCAATGCTGCAGGGCTCGAGGACGATCTCTTCGCGGGGATCCCGGCCTGATGGCCGATCCGCAGGCCGCGACCGAGGGAGTCGCGCCCAGGCGGCGACCGATTCTCGCCGTCGTGGGCCTGCTGGCAGGCCTGATCATCGGCGCACTGGGCGCGTATGTGCAGGCCATGCGCTACGTCTGGGATTCACCCTGGGGCTACGTGGTCATCCCGTGGGGCACCCTGCTCTCGCTCCTGGTGCTCGTGCTCGTCGTGCGCGGCGCCGCGTGGCTGGCCATGACCCGATGGTCCGCAACGGCCGCCTTCCTCGGCTGGCTGGTGATGACGATCTACCTGAGTTCCGAGTCGCCGGGCGGAAGCGTGGCGCTCTCGGGTGGGGGCCGTCAGATGTTCTACCTGATCGGCGGCGTTGTCATCGCGACCGCGACAGCGACGATCCCGGTGCCGTTGCGCCGACGCGCAGTGCCTGCACCTCCCGCTGCATGATCACACTCGCCGTTCTCGCCGCATGATCAAACACGGCCCGCAGGGCGAGTCGGACGTAGTGAAATCTTCGTCTGTCGGCCTACCATGGTGAGTCGGCGGCCGTCGACAGGTAATTGCACTCAGGAGACCCACCCGTGACCGAGCATCGCTGGCAGCTGCCTGCATCCGATGCCGCACGCAAGCTCATCCTCATCGGCCTCGCTGCAGTTGGCGTCCTCATCGCCCTGTACGTCGCCGCGATCGTCGTCACTGGCGGGGGCGTGCGCTCCGGAACGACGGTGAATGGCGTCAATATCGGCGGACTCTCGCGCGAGGAGGCCATCACGACCCTGCAGGACTCCGTCGGCAGCGTGGCGACCAAGCCCCTGAAGGTGCGAGTCGGAGAGCAGCAGCTCCTGGTCGATCCGGTCGCGGCAGGTCTCGCCTTCGACGCTGCCGCAACTGTCGAGCAGGCATCGGGCCGCACCCTGAACCCCTTGGCGATGATCGGCAGCCTGGCCGGCACGCATCAGCTAGATCCGGTGATCACCGTCGACTCGGCGAAGCTGACCTCCCAGGTCACCCAGCTCGCCGACACCATCGACGAGCCGCCGATCGAGCCGACTATCAGCGTGACAAAGAAGGGCACGAAGGTCGAGCCCGGAACTCCCGGGCTGGTGCTCGATCAACCGGCGATGGCGGCGAAGCTCAGCGAGGCCTTCATGTTGCCGCGCAAGCCGATTGCCGCACCCATCACCACCGCCGAGCCGATGATCTCCGAGGCTGCAGTCGACGAAGCCAAGGCCTTCGCTCGAACTGCAGTGAGTGCGCCGGTTCAGGTCGATGCGGCAGGCACTGTCGCGACCATCGAGCCGGCGGCTGTCGCGCAGGCGCTGAGCTTCACTGCCGAGGGTGATCGTTTCGTGCCCGCGCTTGATGGCGCCGTGCTGCATGAGGCAATTGCCAAGCAGCTCAAGGGCGTGGAGACCAAGGGTCGCAACGCCACGTTCAAGATCGTCAAGGGCAAGCCGGTCGTGGTGCCGTCCGTTGTCGGCAACGGTGTCTCCGATGAGGAACTGTCGTCGAAGGTGCTCACGGTCATCGGGAATCCGGTGCCCGATCGCTCGGTGACCGTGACCATGGGATTGCGCGAGCCCGAACTGACGACTGAGCAGGCCCAGGCACTCGGCGTGACAGAGCGCATCTCGACCTTCACCCAGAAGTTCCCCTACGCCGCCTATCGAGTGCAGAACATCGGGCAGGCTGCCAAGTACGTCAACGGCACCCTTCTCCTTCCCGGTGAGACGTTCTCGCTCAATGACACGATCAAGGAACGCACCGAGAAGAACGGCTACACCGTCGGATTCCTCATCGGCCCGGGCGGTGTCTTCGCCGAGGATCTCGGCGGTGGCGTCTCGGCCTCGGCCACGACGGTATGGACGGGTGCGTTCTTCGCGGGCATGGAGCC
>JBJSWO010000095.1:0-5073 GCA_046085905.1 Actinomycetes bacterium
GGCCGCGATGCGTGCCTGGCGCTCGGCCTCTGCGGCGCGCTCAAGCTGAGCTGCGCGCGCGCCGATCGCAGTGACGCGCTCCTCACCCGTGCGCAGGGCCAGCCGGGAGTCGACCTCGTGCTGGCGCGCGACCTTGGCTGCCTCGGCCGTGGCCTGACGATTGTCGTCGGCCAGATCGGGCTCGGGAGCCTCCTGGGCCGCGGTAAGACGACCCTGCAGTTCGCTCAGCGTCGACTCGTCCTGGGCGAGTGCGGCACGCGCCGAATCGAGGGCGAGAGTGAGTCGCTCGGCCTCGGCGAGAGCCGCGCGGGCGACCTGACCGAGCTGGCCCAACTGCTCGGCAACGGCGGCCATGCGCGCATCAGACTCGTGCAGGCGAGAGAGTGTGGACTCGACGGCACCGGATGCGGCGACCTGCGCATCGCGGGCCGCAACCATCTCGAAACGCGCACGCTCGAGCGCGGCGGTCACGCCATCGAGTTCCTCGCGAGTCTCGTCATAGGCAGCCTGAACCTCGAGGAGGCTGGGCGCACTGGTGGAACCGCCGTGCACGACGCCGCTGCCGAACACATCGCCGGCCTCGGTGACGAAGACGAGCGACGGGTTCGAGCGATGCGCGGAAGCTGCGGCATTGACGTCGGCGACGAGTACATGACCGGCCAGCAGGCGATCGACGGCGGGACGAAGTGAGTCATCGCAGCGCACGAGATCGCGCAGCCAGCGACCCGCGGGCGCAGAGCCGGGATTGGCTACGGCTGCCGCTGCCGGATCGGCGATGACGAGTGCAGCACGACCAGCGTCCTGGTCCTTGAGGAGCACCAGAGAGGCAACGGCGGAATCGACTCCGCGCACGACGACGGAGTCGGCGACATCGCCCAGCGCCGCGGCCACCGCCGCCTGCGCACCGTGCTCGACGTGCAGCAATGAGGCCAACGAGCCGAGCACGCCCGGCACGCGATCGCCGGCGGCGACCAGCACTGATGCGGCGTCCTTGCGCGAGAGTCCGAGCTCGAGTGCCTCGAGACGTGCGCTCAGCGCAGCGCGCTCGCGCTCCTTGACCGACTCGAGGGTACGAAGTTCCTCGACGCGGGCATCAGCGCGCTCCAGTGCCTGCTGAGCGGTCTCATGCTCCTCGTCGAGGCCGACCTCGCCCTCGTCGAGCCCGGCGACCTGAACCTCGATGGCGTGGAACTCACGCTGGGCGCTCTCTCCGCGATCGGTGGCCTCGGCCACGGATGCCGACAGGCGCTCGATCTCGGTGCTGCGGGTCTCGAGCCGTGAGATCGCGGCGTTGACCTGACCGGTCAGGCGCGCCAGGCTCTCCCGGCGATCGGCGGCAGCGCGCTCGATCTCGGCAACGCGGCGCTCCTCGGCGGCGGCCGCCTGCTCGGCTGCAGCGCGTGCACCCTCAGCCTCGGACAGTGCCTGACGTGCGGCCTCGACCTCGCGACCGAGCTCGAACTCCTGCGCACGCAGAGAGCGCGCCTCGGCCTCGATCTGCTCGGGATCACGCCCTGATGCCTCTTCCTCGGCCTCGGGCTGGAGGTTGCGCACGCGCTCGACTCCGAGCTGGACGAGTCCGTTGAAGCGCTCGCTCAGGCCACTGAGCTTGAACCAGGTCTCCTGCGCTGCAGCGAGTCGGGGCGCATCGCTCTGCGCCACGAGCTCGAGCTCGCCTTCGCGGGCGACCAGGGTCGCCAGGGAGGTCTCGACCTCGGCCTGGCGCTCGCGCAGGGCGGTCTCGTCGGCAACCTCGGCCTCATGCGCATCGCGCAAGGTGACGAGATCGTCGGCGAACAGGCGCAGTCGGGCATCACGCACATCGGACTGGATGACGACCGCACGACGAGCCACCTCAGCCTGACGGCCCAATGGCTTGAGCTGGCGACGGAGCTCGGTGGTGAGATCCTCGAGACGAGTGAGATTCGCGCCCATCGCATCGAGCTTGCGCAGTGCCTTCTCCTTGCGGCGGCGATGCTTGAGGACGCCGGCGGCCTCCTCGATGATTCCGCGTCGCTCCTCCGGTGTTGCCTCGAGAATCGACGTGAGTCGGTTCTGGCCGATGATGACGTGCATCTCGCGGCCGATACCGGAGTCACTCAGGAGTTCCTGCACGTCGAGGAGTCGGCAGGGCTGATTGTTGATCGAGTACTCGGAACCACCGTTGCGGAAGAGCACGCGGGAGATCGTGACCTCGGTGAACTCGATGGGCAGGGCACCATCGGAGTTGTCGATCGTCAGCGAGACCTCGGCGCGGCCGAGGGGGGCCCGACCGGCGGTGCCGGAGAAGATGACATCCTCCATCTTGCCGCCGCGCAGGCTCTTGGCGCCTTGCTCGCCCATGACCCAGGCCAGGGCGTCGACGACATTGGACTTGCCCGAGCCATTGGGACCGACCACGCAGGTCACCCCCGGCTCGAAGTGCAGGGTCGTGGCCGAGGCGAACGACTTGAAGCCCTTGAGGGTCAAATTCTTGAGGTGCACGGTTCTCCGCTGGTCAGGCGCGGGGAAGGGCGCTGAGGACGAATCCCCCCAAGCCTATCCCCCGATCGGGGCACGACCGGACAGCAACGGCGAGACCTCGCGGGGTCGATCCGGCCATGACGGGATCACGAGGCGAGGGCACTGCCGAAGTAGGCGATCACCGGGATGCCGATCACCATGTTCACCGGGAAGGTCATCGCCAGGCTGCAGGTGATCGCAAGCCCCTCATTGGCGTGCGGCAGTGCGAGTCGCACTGCTGCCGGAGCGGCAATGTACGAGGCACTAGCGCTCAGGACGCCCAGCATCGCGGCGCCACCCGCGCCCAGCCCTGCCGCTGTCCCGGCGAGCACTCCGACAAGACCTGCGATGAGGGGGAAGAGCACGGCGAAGAGGGCCAGGCCCGACCCGGCCTGGATGAAGGAGCCGAAGCGGCTGGCCACAGTGATGCCCATCTGCAGGAGGAAGAAGCTCAGGACTCCCACGAAGAGATCGGCGAAGAAGGGCTCGACTGCCGCGAATCGGGCAGGTCCTGCCACGGCTCCGATAACGACACCGCCCACCAACAAGACGATGGAAGGACTCGTGAGAACCTCGCGCGCGCTGGAGAGAAGTTCGCTGCCCTGCTTCCCTCGCGAACTGGCCAGCATGAGGCCCACGATGATGCCCGGGATCTCCATGATGGCCAGGAGGGTGACGACGTAGCCCTCCACGAACACGTCCGCCGCCTCGAGGAAGACGAGTGCGGCGGTGAACGTGACGAGTGAGGTCGATCCGTAATGCGCCGCAATGGCTCCGCGATCCACCCTGCCGAGCCGGGTCAGGAAGCGAAGAGCGGCGAAGGCGAGTATCGGCAGCACGATGCCCAGCCCGATCGTGGCGACAACCGGCCATGCGAGCTGGGAGATCTCGGCCTGTCGCAGTGAGACGCCGCCCTTGATCCCGATGGCGAGCAGCAGATAGAAGGTCAGGAACTTCATCACGCTGTCAGGGATGCGCAGATCGGACTTGATCCGAGTCGCGACGATGCCGAGAACGAAGCAGAGGATCGGAATCGAGAGCAGATTGCCCAGGGTCAGGGACCAGATGTCCATGAGGCCCGACTACTCCGGCCGCTGTGCGTGCAGCAGGAACGCCGAGGCGAGGAAGAGACCCTTCCAACCGGAGGGATCGCCTTCCAGGGCAACAGAGTCGAGTCGATAGGACTGAGCGATGTCACGCTCTATCGCCGGCATGCCCGCATGGAAGTGAAAGGGGATGATGCGTGGATCCTTGAGTTCCATCTCATGCGCGATATCGAGAACTTCGAAGGGCACGTGGAACGCCTCAGGATGAATCACCCCGGACGGAATTTCGAGGTTGAGCCGCTTGCGCAACTCAGAGTCAACCGCAGAGCGCACCTCCGCGGACGCCTCGCCGAGTAGTCGTTCGCTGATGAACTCCTCGGTGTAGCGATTGAAGGTGACCAGGGAGAACAGTGCATTGCGAAACTCGAGGAATACATGCCCTCCCGGGCGCACGAGCCCGATCGCATTGGCTATCCCCTCGCGCACCGAGCCGACGTGCGGGAGCACGCCCATGCCGATGAGCGCGTCGAAGCTGCCGGCACCGGGCAGACGCGCGTACGACTGAGGGTCCTCGAGATCGGCCAGGATGATGCGATCGGGATCCTGTCCGGCTTCGAGTAGCTCCTTCCTGCTGCTCTCGACGCATGCGACATCCCTGTCGAAGCCTGCGAAGGCGAGGCCGTGCCCCGTGAAGAGCGCGATGGCTCCGCCCATCCCGACCCCGACCTCAACGAGGGACGTCGTGGTCGTTTCGGCCAGCACCGCGAGGACATGCCGGAAGGCGAAGTGATTGGCCGGATAGGGCAGGGCCGGGTCGTGGCAGGCGGCGGTGATGGCGGACTCGTAGTCGGCAAGATTCATACGATGAATAATACATGTATTTTGTTTCCTGTATATACTTTCAGGAACTGAGGAGGGCTCGTGTCACAGTGGACGTTTCTGACCAACCACGCGC
The DNA here is from genome assembly GCA_046085905.1 of Actinomycetes bacterium. Taxonomy (GTDB): domain Bacteria; phylum Actinomycetota; class Actinomycetes; order S36-B12; family S36-B12; genus CAIKZY01. The sequence continues at coordinate 4,504 of JBJSWO010000095.1, forward strand.
ATGTACTGATTCACCTGGCCGGCGCCCCGGATTCCCGCATTCGGGATATCGCCTCCGCCGTCGGAATCACGGAGCGCTCTGTCCAGGGAATCCTGCACGACCTCGAGGAGGCCGGGTACGTCACCACGACCAAGGTCGGCCGCCGCAATGCCTACAGCGTCCAGCCCGATCTCAGATTCCGCCACCCGGCCGAGGCCGATCACCGCATCGGCGAACTCCTGGGGATCTTCGACTCCTGACGGGGTGACGACACTTCGTCAGCGCTGGCAGCGGGGGCAGAAGAAGCTGGAGCGATTCATGAAGTGCTCACGCCGAATTGCCGATCCGCAGCGGTGGCAGGGCTCGCCCTCCTGCCCGTAGGCATCCAGGGATCGGTCGAAGTAGCCGCTCTCGCCATTGACGTTGACGTACAACGCATCGAAGCTGGTGCCGCCCTGAGCGAGGGCTTCGGCCATGACATCACGTGCGTGAGCGAGCAGCTCGGCCGACTTGGCACGGCTGATGCTGCAAGTCGCACGACGCCCGTGCAGACGCGCTCGCCACAGCGACTCATCGGCATAGATGTTGCCG
>JBJSWO010000096.1:0-13103 GCA_046085905.1 Actinomycetes bacterium
CCGATCAGCTGGGGGAGGTGCGCAGCCTCGCGAAGCAGGCCGGCATCACGCCCACGTTCACCAAGGTTCGCCCCGACGCCCCTGAGCTTCTGGCGATGCGCGGTGAGCGTGCTGAGTACGTTAAGCCCGCGCCGGAGGCACCGGTGACAGTCAAGCCCGCCGCACCGCATCGTCGACGTCGTGCTTCGGGCTCGGGTACCGGTCGTCCGGCCGGCTCGGGCTCCGGTCGCACGGGTGCGCCGAGTCGCGGACGTCGCAGTCGCTAGAGCCACCGTGCATTACCGTGGTTGCAGCACTTCGAGCTGAGGAGATCCGGTGGCGAAAGACGCTGACGACATACAGCCCGTTCGGCCGACCCCGCCTGAGCCCTACCAGACTCCTGATGGCGTCTCGCCGCAGATGCGTCGCATGGGCGGCTACGCCTGGCGCCTGATCGCCATCGCAGTAGTCATCGGCGGGCTGGTGTGGTTCATCGCTCCTCTGCAGACCCTGCTTCTCGCGCTGTTCTTCGCCTTCCTGGTCGGGGCCTGGCTGCTGCCGCTGACCAACAAGCTCGCGAGCTATATGCCGCGCTGGCTGGCCGGTGTCATCGCACTCGCGGTGTTCACGATCAGCCTGGTCGTGATCATCTTCTTCATCGGACTCTCGGCGATCCAGCAGTTCTCCGGTATCGGCGAGACCATCTCCGAGGGCGTTGCCAGCCTTGACGACTGGCTGCGCAATGGTCCGCTCGGCATGAGCGACGCCGATCTGACCTCCGCCTACGCCTCGGTGCAGCAGTTCATCCGCGAGAGCGGGGGCAACATCGCCCTCGGGGTGCTCTCCGGTCTCGGCAGCATCGTCGGCCTGGCCACGGCGGCGGCGGCCGGCTTCTTCGTGCTGATCTTCATCCTCATCCAGCCGGCGGAGATGCTCGCCTGGGTGACTCGCTGGATCCCGGCGCGCAATCGCGAGGTCAGTGGCCAGTCGATCCGCATCGGCTGGAATGCGTTCTCGCAGTACTCGCGAGGCATCCTGCTGGTCGCAATGAGCAACGCCATTCTGGTCACGATCCTGCTCCTCATCATCGGCGTTCCGCTAGCTGTTCCGCTCGGCGTGATCGTGTTCTTCGGCGCCTTCATCCCGTACATCGGCGCACCGCTGGCCATGCTCCTGGCCGCCGCCGTGGCCTTCATCAGCAATGGCCCGCTCGCGGGTGCGCTGGTGGTCGTGCTGATCTTCGTCATTGGCCAGATCGAGGGCAATGTGCTGCAGCCGTTGATCCTCGGCCACTCGGTCAGCCTCCACCCAGTCGCGATCGTTCTCGTCACCGCGATCGCCGCCGCCTACTTCGGCATTGTCGGTGCGCTGATCGGCGTGCCGATTGCCGCGGCGGTATACGGCATCATGAAATACGTACGCGGGCCCGACGCCGAGCCCGTCTCCTAGCCCTGAGGGATCCCCATGGGGATCCCGGGCGGATTCTGATACCCCAGGGGGTATAGTTACTCCAGGGTGAGCACACGGCTCGGCAACGGAGGCAGAAGTGAAGCGCATCGTCATCATCGGCGGGGTCGCCGGTGGCATGTCCGCGGCAACCCGAAGTCGCCGTCTCGACCCCGAGGCCTCGATCATCGTCCTCGAGCGCAGTTCCTATGTCTCCTATGCCAACTGCGGGCTGCCGTACTTCGTCGGCGGAGTCATCGCGGCCCAGTCCGATCTGCTGCTGCAGACCCCCGAGAGCCTGCATGCCCGCTTCCGTCTCGACGTGCGCGTGCAGAGCGAGGTCATCGGCATCGACCGTGCCGCCAAGACCCTGACCGTGCGCGACCTCTCCACCGGCGAGACCTATGACCTCGAGTACGACTACCTGGTGCTGAGCCCCGGCGCGCAGCCCGTCGTGCCCCCGCTGCCCGGCATTGAGCTGGCGCTGACCCTGCGCACGGTCGAGGACGTCACCCGCATCGCGGATGCGGTCGCGCGCAAGCCGAAGCACGCCGTGGTCATCGGCGGCGGCTTCATCGGCGTCGAGACAGCCGAGAATCTCATCCACAAGGGAATCCCGACCACGCTCGTCGAGGCGATGGATCAGGTGCTCGCCCCCCTTGATCCCGAGATGGCCCTGCCCGTCGCCGACGAGCTGCGTCGCCACGGAGTCGATCTGCGCCTGGGCACCGGTCTCGCCTCCATCGAGGAGAGCCAGGACGGGCAGACCGTCACACTGGCCGACGGCAGCGTGATCGCCGCCGATCTCGTGATTCTCGCGATCGGCGTGCGCCCCGACACCACGCTGGCCAAGGCCTGCGATCTCGAGGTGGGCTCACGCGGTGGCATTCGGGTGGATGCGTTCAATCGCACCAATGATCCGGCGATCTACGCCATCGGCGATGCTGCCGAGAAGAACGACGCCCTCGACGGCGAGGCGGTGCTCGTTCCGCTCGCGAACATCGCCAATCGCCAGGGCCGCGTCGTGGCCGATCACATCAACGGCCGCCCCGTGCGCGAGGTGCCGACCATCGGCACGGCGATCGTGAAGGTCTTCGATCTCGCTGTCGCGACCACGGGATGGAATGAGAAGCGCCTGCGCGCGGCAGGGCGCGACTTCGTGATCCTGCACTCGCATCCCGGCTCGCATGCGGGCTACTACCCGGGCGCCGAGTCGATGATGCTCAAGGTGATCATCGATCCGGTGAGCCAGGAGATCCTCGGTGCGCAGGGAGTCGGCCGCGAGGGCGTCGACAAGCGCATCGACGTCATCGCCACCGCGATTCGCACGGGCCTCACCGCCCCCGAGCTCGCTGATCTCGAACTGGCCTACGCGCCGCCGTTCGGCTCGGCGAAGGATCCCGTCAACATGCTCGGTTACATGGCCGACAACATCCTCAGCGGGCTCACCGAGAGCGTGCAGTGGAATGAGCTGGCTGATCGCATGGCAGCCGGAGCCACTCTCATCGACGTGCGCACGCCGGGGGAGTTCGGTGCCGGTCATATCGACGGCGCGATCAACATCCCGGTCGATGACCTGCGCGAGCGCTTCGCGGAGATCCCGGAGGAGAACGTCATCGTCACCTGTCAGGTGGGCCAGCGCGGTCACACCGCCTCGACCCTGCTGCGCGAGCTCGGCATCAAGGCCGCCAACCTTGACGGCGGCTACAAGACCTGGTCGAACTCGCCGGCAGCGGTCAGGGCCTAGACCTCGACGCGGTCGCCCGTCTCGGGCACGACCGCGCTGATGCCCAGGGTCCTCGTGATGCGACCCGCCAGGGTCGCGGCCGGGTCGGGCTCACCGTGGATCACGAACACACGTGCGGGCGGTGCGCTGGCACCGCGCAGCCACTCGATGAGCTCGGTGGCGTCTGCGTGCACCGAGAATGCACCGACATCGACGATCTCCGCGTTCACCGGCACGTACTTCCCGTGCAGCTTGATCTCCTGCGCACCGTCGAGCAGGGCGCGCCCGGGCGTGCCGACCCCCTGGTAGCCGGCCAGGATCACGCAGTTGTCGCGATCGGGCAGCATCGCCTTCAGGTGATGCACGACGCGACCTCCTGAGCCCATGCCCGAGGCCGAGATCACGATGCGAGCGCCGCCGAGATCGAGCTTCTTCGACTGCTCGGGCGTCGTGGCCTCGAAGAGGTTCGCGGGGGCGATGATGTCGGGCCCCTGGGCGATCGCCGCGCTGGTGATCTCGGGATCACCGTCGGTGATTGCCGACTGGTAGACGTGCATGGCGGCCAGGGCCATCGGGCTGTCGACATGGATGGGCACCTTCGGAATCCGATGGGTGTCCTGCAGGTCGTGCAAGGCCTTCAGCAGCACTTCCGTGCGATCGACGGCGAAGGCCGGGATCACGACCGTGCCACCGCGCTTGATCGTGCGGGTGATGGCCGCGGCCATCTCGTCGAGCTCGGCGTCGACATTCTCATGCTCGCGATCGCCATAAGTCGACTCGATGACGATGGCATCGGCGTCGACGGGGGAGGCGGGCTTGAGCAGGAGCGGGTGGTTGTCGCGCCCGAGATCGCCACTGAAGGCCACGCGGCGCGAGCCATCGTCGATGGTGAGGATCGATGAGCCGAGGATGTGACCGGCCGGGTCGAAGTGCGCGGTGGTGCCGGGCACCGGGTGGAAGTCGACGCGGAACTCGACCTCGACGAACTGATCGATCGCCTGGAGTGCATCGTCGCTCTCGTACAGCGCCTTGGGCTCCGCATGGCGGGAGAAGCCCTTCTTGCGGGCGAAGTTGGCATCCTCCTCCTGAAGCTTCGCGCTGTCGCGCAGCACGATCGCGGCGAGTGCCGCGGTGTTCGGGGTGCAGTAGATCGGCCCGGTGAATCCGTCGCGCACGAGCGCGGGGATATAGCCGCAGTGATCGAGATGCGCATGCGTGAGCACGATGGCATCGATCGAGGCGGGATCGCGGGGGAATTTCTCCCAATTGCGCGAGCGAATCTCGCGCGGACCCTGGAAGAGCCCGCAGTCGACGAGAAACGCTCCGCCGCTCGTCTCGACGAGTGTCTTGGACCCGGTCACGGTTCCGGTGGCGCCGAGGAATGTGAGGAACATGCGATTCACCCCGTTCATCATGTCGAGCGTGGAGGACAATCGACACTATGAGTGAACCACGCGCAGGGCTCGGAGTCCTGCCATTCGCGAGTGCACTCGCTCACTCCGCTCGCGGACGCATCGCGATTGCCACGCTCATCGCGATGGCGGTGTCTGCCGCGCTGTCCCTCGCTGATGTCAGCGAGCCCTGGCCGTCGATTCCGCTCGCTCTCGCGACGGCCGCGGTCGGACTTCCGTTGCTCTGGCGGGTCCTCCGCGATGCCGCTCATCGCAGATTCGGCGCTGACCTTCTCGGGCTGCTCGCTCTCGTGTCGTCGGCCCTGCTGCGCGAATGGTGGGTCGCCGTCATCATCGCGCTCATGCTCTCGGGCGGCGAGGCACTCGAGGAGGCGGCCTCCGCGCGCGCCTCGGCCGTGCTCGAGGCGCTCGCGCGTCGCTCGCCGAGCCTGGCGCATCGCCGCCTGTCCGACGGTTCACTACAGGAGATCACCGTTGCCGAGGTCGAGATTGATGACGTTCTCGTGCTGCTGCCGCATGAGATCTGCCCGGTCGATGCCGTGGTCATCGAGGGTCGTGGCGCGATGGACGAGTCGTACCTGACCGGTGAGCCGTATGTCGTGCCGAAGGTGCCGGGCTCCGCCGTGCTGTCCGGCGCCATCAACAGCACGCAGCTGCTCGTGCTGCGCGCGAGCAAGCGTGCGCAGGACAGTCGCTATGCGCAGATCGTCGGCGTGCTCGAACGCGCGGAGGGGCAGCGCCCGCCGATGCGCCGGCTCGCCGATCGGCTCGGTGCCGGGTACACCGTCATCGCACTCCTGCTCGCGATCACCGGCTGGGTGGTCAGCGGGGATCCGAACAGGTTCCTCGCTGTCGTCGTGATTGCGACACCCTGCCCGTTGCTCATCGGCGTGCCCGTGGCGATCATCGGAGCGATCTCCCTCGCGGCGCGCAACGGCATCATCATCAAGGACCCGGCAATGCTCGAGCGCCTCAGCACGGCGCGCACGATGATCTTCGACAAGACCGGCACTCTTACCTACGGCCAGCCGACCCTCGCCGAGGTCACGCTCGCCGACGGCTTCGACCGTGATGAGGTGCTTCGACTCACCGCTTCCCTCGAGCAGTACAGCCGCCATCCGCTGGCCTCGGCCGTGATGCGCGGGCTCGGCGAGCGTGCCGTACTGCCGGCCGATGCAGTCTCGGAGGAGCCGGGGCAGGGGCTGCGCGGCATTGTCGGCGGACGGCAGGTGACGGTCACCGGGCGCAAGGCGGTCACGTCCTCGTTTCCCGAGCTCGCGGCGCAGCTGCCGCCCGAGTCGGCCGGCCTGGAGTGCGTCGTCCTGGTCGACGATGAGTACGCGGCAACGCTGAGCTTTCGCGATGAGCCACGCGAGGGCGCACGCGAGTTCATCGCGCATCTCGGCGGACGTCACGGCGTGGTGCGCACGATGCTGCTCTCCGGTGATCGCAGCAGCGAGGTCACGTATCTCGCCGATCGCGTCGGGCTGTCGGAGGCGCATGCCTCGGTGTCACCGGAGCGCAAGCTCGAGATGGTGCGCGAGGCCACGCGCGAGGCGCCGACTGTCTTCCTCGGCGACGGCATCAACGATGCGCCGGCGATGACCGCGGCCACGGTCGGCATCGCCTTCGGCAAGAACAATGACGTCACGGCCGAGGCCGCCGATGCGGTGGTGCTCGACTCGTCGCTCGATCGACTCGATGAGCTCATGCATATCGGACGTCGCATGCGGCGCATTGCCCTGCAGTCGGCCATCGGCGGCATCGTCGTGAGCTCGATCGGGATGGTGCTGGCCGTGCTCGGCATCCTGCCGCCGATCGTGGGGGCGATCTCCCAGGAGGTCATCGACGTGCTGGCGATCCTCAATGCGTCTCGGGTGGCGTGGGTGCGGCGGCCGATGAGTGATTTCCGCTCGGAGTAGGGCACGCCCGGCCTCGGTGCCGGGAGGGGATTGACGATGTCAGGGGTGGGGGATACTGTTCTCGTATTCGAACAGGTGTTCGAATAGATCGATCACCGGGTGATGTCGCGGTTGCCCGGTGGCACCACCTGAGACCGGGCCCGCCTCGACCCCGGGCCCGGTCCCAGGCAGGTGATGAATGCGAGGTAGTGGTGAGTCATCGCTACTACGGCCGGGTGCAGGTGCGCCTGGCAGGGCAGGGGCCGGCGGAGTTCAGCTGGCGGGGTCGGCGGTATCTCGTCCGCGAGGTACTCGAGTCCTGGGTCGAGGCAGTGCCGTGGTGGTCACACCACGGGAAGGGTCACGGAGCGCCGGCGCGGCGCACTGTCTGGCGGGTCGAAGCCATCACGCGTACCGGGGCATCCGGTGTGTACGACCTGTGCGTGACCTCCGATCGCTGGAGGTTGCTGCGGGTTATCGATTAGCGAGAAGACGGAGAGACCGATGACCACCATGACCCTGGCAGCCCCCGCCGTTGTACCCCTGCAGACCCTTCCGACCGCCACCTACGATCTCGTGATCCTGGCGCGGCGCAGCCTGACCGAGGCGCATATCGCCACCGATCCGGCTGAGCGCTACGTCGCCGCGCATCTGTGCGCCCTGCGCGCTGCCGCTGCCGTGGTCGCCGCTCGCACCGGGCCCGATCACCGCCGCCGCCAGGTGCGCAGCGTCTGGGCCGTGCTGCCGACGGTCGCTCCCGAGCTCACCGAGTGGTCGCAGTTCTTCGCACTCAGTGCCAAGAAGCGCTCGGCCGCCGAGGCCGGGGTGAAGTGCGTCTCGGTCCGTGAGGCCAACGACCTCGTGCGTGATGCGGACGCCTTCCTCGTGCGCATCGTGTCGATTCTCGGTATCGCGTAGGTACCTCTCGGCAGCCCCCGCTGCCGAGCTGCCTCGGGTGCTCCGGCCCCGAGTGCGTCAGTGAGCTGGATTCGGGCGTCCTCCCGTGTCGAATCCAGCTCACTGGCATCCCCCTTTCCTCTTCCTGACTGCTGGCGAGATGCGATGACTGATGCACGTTTCCTGATGAGTAGTACGCGATGAGAGGCCACTGGGCTCACCTCCAGGTGGCAAGCGGGTTCTCCCTGCAATACGGCGCATCTACCCCTGATGCGCTGATCGAGCGCGTGGCCGAGCATGGCCAGGCGTTCGCCGCGCTCACCGATCGCGATGGCGTGTACGGCGCCGTGCGCTGGGCACTGGCCTGCGAGCGTGCCGGTATCGCGCCGATCCTCGGCGTCGATCTCGCCATCGAGCCCGCCCACGCAGCACCGGTGATCACCACGGGCCGGCGTACCCCCGCGCGCGGCGGTGCATTCGTCGACGAGGGCAGTGCGCGCATCGTGCTGCTGGCCCGCGGTGCGCAGGGCTGGGGCTCGCTCTGCCGACTCATCAGTGCCGCGCATGAGGTACGCGGGCGCACCGTGCTCGGCTATGAGGCACTCGGGCAGCATCACGCCGGTGTCATCGCCCTGCTCGGCGCCGACTCCGAGGTCGCCCAGCAGTTGCACGCGCACGGCGAGCGTGCCGCCGCGCGATCACTCGATCGGTGGCGCGAGATCTTCGGCGCTGATCTGCGCCTCGCGATCACCTCGCATCGCCGGCGCTCCGGTCATCGTCATTCGACCTCCCATGCTGCCCGACTGCTCGCCTTCGCCGGTCAGCAGCAGGTGCGCGCGGTGCTCACCAATGCCGTGCGCTATCGCGATAGCGAGCAGGCGCGTATTGCTGATGTCCTCGACGCCGCACGGCGCTTGGTTCCGCTGACCTCCGCGCAGGTCGAACGCGATAACGGCGAGGCCTACCTGAAGTCATCGGCTGAGCTCGAGCAGATCGCGCAGGAGATCGCGCGCGCTGCGGGTACCAGTGCCACTTCCTTGCATTACGAGACCATGGCGGTGGCCGAGCAGTGCGCGCTCGATCCGGCCGCTGACCTCGGTATCGGGGGAGTCTTCGTCCCCGAGCTCGAGATCTCCCTCGGCGGCGTTGCCTCCGATCATCACCCCGATGAGCTGCTGCGCGCGCGTTGCCTCGATGCCATTCCGCGCATCTACTCCCGCGAGAGCGAGCGGGCGAAGGCGGCTGATCGACTCGAGGCCGAGCTGCGCACGATCGGCGAGGTCGGCTTCGCCGGCTACTTCATCACCGTGGCCGAGGTCGTCGCGCTGATCCGCGATCGCGGCGTGCGCGTGGCCGCACGTGGCTCGGGCGCGGGCAGTCTCGTCAATCACCTGCTCGGCATCTCCGGCGTCGATCCGATTCGTCACGGGCTGCTGATGGAGCGCTTCCTGTCTCCCTTGCGCCGCGAGCTGCCGGATATCGACATCGATGTCGAGTCCGCGCGTCGCGAGGAGATCTACGACTGGATCCTCGAGCGCTTCGGCGAGCAGCGCTGCGCCTGCGTGTCGATGATGGAGACCTATCGCGTGCGCCATGCGATCCGCGATGTCGGTGCCGCGCTCGGCATGCCACCGGGCGAGGTCGGTGCCTTCGCGAAGTCCTTCCCGCATATTCGTGCCAGCAAGGCGCGTGCCGCGCTCGCCGACCTTCCCGAGCTGCGCACCTCGGGCTTCGGTCGCCTGGCCGCGCGCGGTGAGCTCGATTCCTTTCTTTCGCTCGTCGAGGGTCTCGACGGCCTGCCGCGTCATGTTGCCCTGCATCCGTGCGGGGTACTGCTCTCCGATGCCACGCTGCTCGATCGCACGCCGGTCGAGCGCAGTGCCGCCGGCTTCCCGATGAGCCAGTTCGACAAGGATGATGTCGAGCGCCTGGGCCTGCTCAAGCTCGACGTGCTCGGCGTGCGCATGCAGTCGGCGATGGCGCACGCGATCGCCGAGACCGAGCGAGTCACGGGTGAGGTCGTCGAGCTCGACTCCGACGGCCTCGATGATCCGGCGACCTTCGAGCTCATTCGCACCACGCGCACGCTGGGCTGCTTCCAGATCGAGTCGCCCGGGCAGCGTGAGCTCATCGGCAAGTTCGCGCCCGAGACCTTCGGCGATCTCATCATCGATATCTCGCTGTTTCGGCCGGGCCCGGTGAAGTCCGACATGATTCACCCCTTCCTGCGCGCTCGGCAGGGATGGTGCGAGCCGCAGTACCTGCACGACGACCTGCGCCCCGCACTGGAGGAGACCTACGGTGTCGTGGTCTTCCACGAGCAGGTGCTGCGCATCCTCGCGGTATGCACCGGCTGCTCACTGGCCGAGGCTGATGAGATCCGTCGGTCGATGAGCTCCTCCGAGGGGCTCGATGACGTGCGCGCCTGGTTCTATCCCGCCGCACTGCGTCGTGGCTATCGGCTCACCATCGTCGAGCAGGTGTGGGAGGTACTGCGCGCCTTCGCCTCCTTCGGTTTCTGCAAGGCGCATGCCGCGGCCTTCGCCCTGCCCACCTATCAGTCGGCGTGGCTGAAGACCCATCACCCGGCCGCGTTCTACGCGGGCCTGCTCACCCATGACCCGGGCATGTATCCGAAGCGGCTGATCCTCGACGATGCGCGTCACTTCGGTGTCGTCATCCATGGCCTCGACGTCAATGACTCCGATGACGTCTATCGGCTCGTGGTCGACGACGAGGGTCGTCAGGGCATTCGCCTTCCGCTCAGTGACGTGAAGGGCATCAGCGACGACGAGGTTGCCCGACTGATCGAGGGTCGCCCGTACTCCTCGCTGGCTGATCTGTGGCATCGGGCGCGCATCTCGCGGCCGGTAGTCGAGAACCTCGTGGTCGCCGGTGCCTTTGACTCGCTCTACCGATTCGGCGGCACGCAGCGCCGCGGCGCGCTCACCCGGCGTGATCTCCTGCTGCAGGTGGCTGATCTCGAGCGCATGGGCACTGGTGTCAGCACGGCGCAGCTCACCTTCGATCTCGCTGACGACCTGGCCGATCTCACGCCGTCAGGCCTGCCCGAGATGAGTGCCGCTGATCGCGTGCGTGCCGAGATCGACGTTCTCGGCATGGACGTCAGCCATCACGTGATGGAGTTCTACGCCGATCTGCTGCAGTCGATCGGTGTCACTCCTGCCGACTCGCTGCTGAACTGCCGCTCGCAGCAGCAGGTGCTGATCGCAGGAGTGAAGGTCGCAGTGCAGACCCCGCCGGTGCGCAGTGGCCGTCGTGTCATCTTCGTGACCCTTGACGATTCCACCGGCCCGGTCGATGCCACCTTCTTCGACGATGCGCAGGGAGACTTCGCAGGCAGTGTCTTCGGCTCCTGGGTGATGCTCATCCGTGGGTTCGTGCGTCGCACCGGCCCGCGCGGCGTCTCGGTGCGCGCGACCGGCTGCTGGGAGCTCGGCCAGGTGCGCGAGGTCTGGCGGGCCGGCGGTGCAGCAGCGGTGTGGCAGATGATCGATGATGACCAGCCCGAGGTCGATACCTCGCGCCGGCGAGTGCTGGTGCATTCCAGCGGCTATCGCCAGTCTCCGTATGCCGACGTGCGTCCGTCCGGTGGTGACGTGCGCAAGCCCTCGTCAGCACTCTGGCATCGCAGCCCTGGTGCGAGTGAGTAGGGGCTGCGGGAATGAGCTCGCAGCCCTGGTGCCAGCGAATGACGAGAAACACGCAGTGAGCACAGGATGATGGGCGCATGAGCCGTAACCAGGTGCGCCGCCAGCAGGGTGCACTCGGCCTGGGCACCGACGACACCGGCTGCACGATCCTGCATGTCGACATGGATGCCTTCTATGCATCGGTGTCACTGCGCACTCGCCCTGAGCTGCACGGGCTGCCGGTCGTCGTCGGCGGCAGTGCGGGCAGGGGTGTCGTGCTCTCGGCCACCTACGAGGCACGCGCACTGGGCATTCACTCGGCGATGCCGGTCTCACGTGCGCGCAGGCTGGCGCCTCAGGCGATCTTCATCGAGCCCGACCACGGCGAGTATGCGGAGGTCAGTCGTGGAGTGATGGCGATCTTCGCGTCGATCACGCCGCTGGTCGAGCCGCTCAGCCTCGACGAGGCCTTCCTCGACGTGTCAGGCGCGGTACGCAGGCTCGGCTCGCCGACCTCCATTGCCGAGCTCATTCGCTCCCGTGTCTCCGATGAGCAGGGCATTACCTGCTCGGTCGGTGTCGCGAGCAGCAAGTTCGTCGCGAAGCTGGGCTCCACGCGGTGCAAGCCCGATGGCCTGCTGGTGATCCCGCAGCGCGAGGTCATCGCGTTCCTGCACCCGCTGCCTGTCGGCGCGCTGTGGGGCGTGGGCGAGAAGACCGAGGAGCAGCTCGTGCGCCTCGGCCTGCGCACTGTCGGCGATATCGCCAACACTCCCGTCGCGACCTTGCAGCGTGCGATCGGCGATGCCACGGGCGCTCACCTGCATGAGCTCGCCTGGGGGCGCGACGATCGGTCGGTGCATCCGCATGAGCAGGAGAAGAGCATCAGCAACGAGGAGACCTTTGGCAGCGATGTCGATGACCCGGAGGTGATCCATGCGCACCTGCGGGCTCTCGCCGATCAGGTGGGCGGTCGGCTGCGCCGGGCCGGGTTCGTGGCTCGCACGGTCGCGATCAAGGTGCGCTTCTCCGACTTCACCACGATCACCCGCTCGCGCACCCTGGCCAGCCCGACCGATGTCGGCAAGGAGCTCTACGACACCTCGCGGATGCTCTACGAGGCGCTGGGCCTGCAGCGGGCACGGATCCGCCTGGTCGGGGTGAAGGCCGAGGGGCTGATCCCGGTCGACGAGGCCAGTCGTCAGCTGACCCTGGGGGAGCCTGATCGGGGGCACCGAGAGGCCGAGCTGGCCGTCGACTCCCTCCGTGCGCGCTTCGGCTCCCAGGCGGTGCGCCCGGCTCGCCTCGTGGAATACGAGGTCGACGAGGAGGAGTAGCCCGCCGTGCGGGGGTGCTGGCCTCATGCGGGCATTCCTGCGGGGCTCGCCTTCGGCTCACTCCTCGGAGGTGCCCGGGGTTTCCAATGTCGGGAACCCCGCCTATATTTGAGGTGTCGGCGGTTCACGCCGTCCTTGACGAGGGAAGAAGGAGGTCACGATGCCGCTCTCCGAGCACGAGCAGCGCCTTCTGGAGCAGATGGAGCGTGCCCTCTACGCCGAGGATCCCACCTTCGCGAACAACCTCCGCACCCCGTCAGCCGGTCGCGCCTCGCGTGGTCGTGCCGCCATCGGTGTCATCGGTGTCATCGCCGGCATGGGCCTGGTGCTCGCGGGAGTCGCGACCATGATCATCGCGCTGGGCATTATCGGCTTCGTCGTGATGCTCGTCAGCGCCGTCGTCGCGTTCACGGCCTTCCGCGCTCCGTCCGTCACTGCCGGTTCCGCCGAGGGCGAGGCTGCCAAGCCGGCCGCCAAGGCGAAGCCGGCCAAGCCCGGGTTCATGGATCGCATGGAAGAGCGCTGGCGCGAGCGCAACGGCGAGTAGCAGTCGCGCACCTCACACTCCAACCCTCGTGGGGTTGACCTCCCATGCGGCAGGATGCACGCATGACCAACATCGTTCCCGCGCAGCTCGGCCGTTTCCTCGAGGACTTCGAGGTGGGCACGACCTACCAGCATCCGTTCGGCCGCACGATCTCCGAGGCTGACTCCACCTGGTTCACGCAGCTCACCTGCAACACGAACCAGAA
>JBJSWO010000097.1:0-5160 GCA_046085905.1 Actinomycetes bacterium
CGTGGCAGTCGGGCCCCTGCTCATTCCGCTGCGGCTCGGGATGGCTGTGCTTAGACTGCGGCTCACCTACGAGTGATGGAGCACGGAATGTCCGACGAGAAGTGGTGCATCGACACCGGCCTGGCCACCCAATTCCCGGTCTACACCCGGTTCAACGCCAATGACGTGCTCCCTGACCCGATCACTCCCCTCGGCGCCAGCATGTTCTGGAACCCGGAGATGTTCCCCGGTGGCTCCCTGGCCTACGCCGAGCTCGGCTCGGCGACCGCGGTCGAGGCCATCGAGAACGAGGCATGGCCCTTCGGCGCCTTCTGCTACGGCTACCTCTACGTCAACGTCACGATGGCTCGCCTCGTCGGCATTCGCAGTGGCATCGGCTGGGAGGGCATTGATGCCGCGTTCTTCGGCAGCCACCCCGACGCGCCGCTGCACAAGGATCTGCCGACTGACATCAATCCCGAGCTCAGCCAGAAGATCGCTGATCGCACCACCTGGACCCTGACGACCTCGACCTTCCCCGAGCTTGACGAGGAGACTCGCATCGCCGACGGGCTGCGCGCCAGCCGTCCTGACTTCTCGACGCTGACCAACGCGGCACTTGTCGCCTACGCACGTTCGATGATGCCGTACTCGCGACTGATGTGGCGTGGTGAGGTCGTCGCGGGTTCCCAGGCGGCAATCGGCCCAGCAGTCGTCATGAGCATCCTCGGCCCCGACAACCCGGTCAACGTCGTCGACATCACCGGCCCGGCCGGCGACGTCGTCTCGGCAATGCCGTCCTACGCACTGTGGGACATGTCGCGCCTGGTGCGCGCCAGTGCGCCGCTGACCAAGGCATTCGACGAGGGCATCGACGGCCTCAACGAGCGCCTGCGCGCGAATCATCCCGACTTCGCCCAGCACTTCGCCGCGTTCATTCGCGAGTTCGGCTACCGCGGCCCGTCCGAGTGGGACATGGGTGCTGATTCGTGGGAGACCAAGCCAGAGCTCGCGCTCTCACTGCTCGATCGCATGCGCCAGCTCGAGGATTCCGCGTCGCCGGCCGCGCGTCGTGCCGAGAGCGCAGAGCGCTCCGAGCGCGCGTACGCCCAGGTGACCGAGGCTCTTGCGGGCGCTGACGAGGCACTGGCCACGCTGCGCATGGGTGTCGATTCCGCTCGCCGCTTCGCCGGCTGGCGCGAACTAGCGAAGTCCAACTGCATCAAGGTCATCAATGAGGCGCGCGCCGCACTTCTCGAGTTCGGCCGCCGCCTCGCAGCCCAGGGCCATCTCTCCGATGCCTCGCAGATCTTCATGGCGCTCAACGAAGAGCTCGAGATGCTCATCTACGGCCCGGCTCGCATGACCGAGAAGCTCGCCGAGCGCGAGAGGGAGTGGCGTGCGCTCTTCGACGTCGAGATCCCGCTGTTCCTCGAGGCGGGCAAGCCGATGAAGAAGCTCTCCGAGCTGCCTCGCAAGACTGATGTCTCGTTCGCCGTGGCAAAGGCGGGCGATGTGCTCACCGGTACGCCGGCATCGTCGGGCGTCGCGCGCGGTCGCGCGCGCATCATCCTCGATCCGGGACAGATCGCCGACTTCGAGCCCGGTGACGTGCTCATCGCGCCGCAGACCGACCCGTCGTGGACTCCGCTCTTCGTGGTGGCCAGTGCGGTCGTGGTGGGTGTCGGCGCACTCAGCAGTCACGCGATGATCGTGAGTCGTGAGCTGGGCATTCCGTGCGTGGCCGGTCTGGAAGGCGTGACCAAGCGCATTCCCGATGGCGCCATGGTGGAGGTCGACGGCTCGACGGGTGCAGTCACCCTGCTCTAGTCGTCGTCCGAGTCTTCGTCGTCCGACGATGACCTCGGCTTGTCCTTCTTGTCGTCGTTCTTCTTCGTCGATGACGGTGTGGGCGTCGGAGTTGCACTGCGCGACGCGGATGCCGACGCGGATGCCGACGGGGATGGCGTCGCGGTCGCGCTGGGTGTTGCCGATGCGCTGGCGGATGCAGTGGCGCTTGTGCTTGGGCTCGTGGATGTGCTCGCGCTTGTGCTTGTACTGGCGCTCGCCGAGGCAGAGGCCACCAGCGTGGGCGCGGCCGAGGCAGTCGCGCCGGGAGTGCGCGGGCTGCCCTCCGGGGAGTGCCTACTGCCCGGCTCATGCGACTTCTCCGGGGTACGAGTGCGGCTAGGGCTAGGCGTTGCCGACTCCGAGGGTGACGAGGTTGCCTCGACCGGCTTCTCGCCTCGTGACTTCGACGGACGCTTGCCGCGCTCGCTCTCGGACTTCTCCTTGCGCTCGCGTGACGAAGATGCGGACGCGGAGGCCGTGGCGCTCGGCGCGGGCGCACTCTCGATGACGGGAGCAGCCGCGGGAACCTCGGCGACAACCAGGCTGCGGGCGACGGTGAATCCGTCACTTTGCGCATTGAGCTCGAGTGCGGTGGTACTGACTGCAGCGGGTGCGCTCTCCGCAGTGTCGTAGGTGGCAAGCGTGCTGCCCGAGGCATCGACCAGGGATGCCTGCGGATCCGCTGCCTGTGTGAGGTGAACGTCTGTCGAGGAGGGTGCCGTCAGTTGAACGGTCTCGCTCTCGGTGGAGATCGTGGTGCGCACGGGCGAATTGCTGCCGGATTCGACCTCCACCTGGCCGTCTGCGCTGAGAGTGAAGGTAAGTGCCTTGCTCTTCGTCGAGCCGGTACGACCGCGGGCGGTGATCATCGGCTTGCCGGGAGCGTCGACACTGAGAGTCGCGAGAGCCGGTGCACCGCTGCTCACTGCCTTCACCTCGATGGCGCCCGCATCGCCCTTGATGATGACCTGGACGCCGGCGCCCGTGCCGGTGATCTGGTGCACGATGAAACCGTCGGGCACTTCGGCGCTGAGCGCGCGTGTGTCGAGCACGGTGTCGCCGCGCGTGATGATCGCGCCCAGGTTGGTGCCGTCCTTGGGCGAGGTGACCGTCACGTAGGTATCGGCATTCGGGCCGTCGCCGAATGGCGCCGTGAACGCCCCGGTGCGCAGGGCCATGGGAGTGAGATCCATCGAACCGGCACCCGTGCCACGCCAGCGCTCGGTCACCACGCCGGATGAGTTCGACTTTGCGTCGTAGACCCATGACTCGGCCGCGGGATCGATGAGTACGTGCTTGATCACGCCCGGGTCGTTGCTGTCGTAGACCGAGATGGTGTAGTTCGAGCCTTCCTTCACGACGGCAATGGGCGTGACGGCGTGGCCACCGAACTCGCTATAGAGACCAAGGGTGTTGCCCGCCTTGGATTCGAGCCCGGCGATGACCTCGGTGATCATCTGCGAAGGCAGGAGCTTTCGTGTCTGCGCGGTGGGAGTGGCGACCTCGGTCGGAAACTGAGTGAGCCACCAATAGCCCAATGTGCGCGCGACGGTGGGCTGGGTGCGTGCGAGATCGATTGTGCGCTGAGCTCGTGGGTCGAGCTCTGCCGCTCGGGCGAGGCCGTCGAAGAGCCGCTCGCTGAGCACGGCCATTCCCTCGCAGCGCCCGTTGGCGAGCGCCTCGTTCATCTGATCCATCCACGCCTTGGCCGCCGGGCGCATGGTGCAGCCTGCTCCGGCGGAGTCGGAGCACACGGGCTCGCGTCCGAACATGGCGATCAGCGTGCTCGAGTCGATGGCATCATCGGTCGGAGTTCCGCCCCAGTTGGCGAAGGAGAACCCGTCGTTGGCGGGATGGAAGCCGTTATCGGCGCAGACCTCGCCGCTGTTGCCCGCGGTCAACTCCGCGGGAGAGGCACCGGTGCACCCGCCGGCATCGACGGTCGGCTCAGAAGGGGAGGCAGAGCAGGCGGTGAGCACGGCAACGGTCGCGCCCATGGCAATGAGCGCGCGCGGCATCCGCCGAGCAGCACTCATTGCGCCTCCTGTCGCAGCCTGCTGTCAGGGTAAGCAGTCGCGGTGCCTCGACGCTAGGGCACATAGTCCCCACGTCGGGGTTCTTCGCGTTTCCCCCAGGGAACTCCCAGACTCTGCTAGAAATCATCTAGACAACTTGGCGATCTGCTGGGAGGAATCCGTGAGGAACGCGTGACCGACTACCCGAATCTCTTCTCACCTGTGCGTATCGGCTCGATGGAGCTGAGAAACCGGGTGATGGTGCCCCCGCATACCGCCCTGATGGGCCCCCTCTGGGGTACCCAGGAGCAGGCCGACCAGCATGTGGCCTATATCCGGGCCCGCGCCGAGGCCGGGGTGGCCTGGTTCGACACCGTCACGGGTCATATCGACAACCTCTACGTCCCGGGCTTCGACCCGGTCGGTGTCGGAGCCCGCACCAAGGGCTACATCCGCCTGCCCCACTTCCGTGACCGAATCGGCCAGCTCACCGAGGCGATTCACGGCGCGGGCTCGAAGCTGACCATCCAGTTGGTGAGCCAGGGCGGACTGCCCAATGCGCCGTCACCAATGCTGAGCACGCCCATGCTCAATGCCGTGCCGCATGCCCTCGATCGTGACGACATCCGCTGGTACGTGAACGAGTTCGCCTGGAGTGCCGGCGAGGCCCAGGCTGCCGGTGCCGACGGTGTCGAGTTCCATCTCAACCACGACGACATCCTCGAGTGGTTCATGTCGCCGCTGACAAACCGGCGCGATGACGAGTACGGCGGCAGCTTCGAGAACCGCATGCGCATCGTGATGGAGATCCTGCGTGCCGCCCGCGAGATCACCGGTGATGCCTTCACCATCGGCGTGCGCCTGAACATGTTCGAGGAGATGCCCGGCGGATACGACCTCGCCGGTGGCATCGAGATCGCGCAGTGCCTCGAGGCCTCCGGGCTCATTGACTTCGTGAGCCTCGTCGTGGGCAGCAACTGGGGCAATCCGAGCTACATCCAGCCGCATCACTATGCCCCGGCCGAATGGGCCGACATGTCAGGCGAGTTCGCGCGTGCGCTCAGCCTGCCCGTGGCCTACACCGGTCGCGTGACGACACCCGAGGTCGCCGAGGCCGTCATCGCGAGCGGGAATGCGGCTGTCGTCGGCATCGCGCGCGCGATCATTGCCGACCCGGAGTGGGTACGAAAGGCCGAGCAAGGGCGGGCGGACGAGATCCGTCCGTGCACGGGCTGCAATGACTGCATCAGCGCCTCGCTTGCCGAGAAGCTCAACCTCAGCTGCTCGGTGAATCCGCATGTGGGCACCGAGGTGC
>JBJSWO010000098.1:0-3573 GCA_046085905.1 Actinomycetes bacterium
ACCCTCGACGGCAACGCCGACTTCCGCCACCCCGACCATGCCCAGTTCGAGGATGTGACCGCCACCGACCCGCTGGAGCTGAAGGCCAAGCAGCACGACCTGAACTACGTCAAGCTCGACGGGTCGGTCGGCGTGATCGGCAACGGGGCCGGACTGGTGATGTCAACGCTCGACGTGGTGGCTTACGCCGGGGAAAACCACGGCGGAGTGAAGCCGGCCAACTTCCTCGACATCGGCGGCGGCGCGAGCGCAACCGTCATGGCCAATGGCCTCGACATCGTGCTCAACGATCCCGAGGTTCAGGCCGTGTTCGTGAACGTCTTCGGCGGCATCACCTCGTGTGACGCAGTGGCCAACGGTGTGGTGCAGGCACTCGAGCTGCTCGAGAAGCAGGGCACCCCGGCGACCAAGCCGATCGTCTGCCGTATCGATGGCAATAACGCCATCGAAGGCCGCCGCATCCTCACCGATGCGAACCACCCCCTGATCGAGATTGTCGACACCATGGACGATGCTGCGCGTCGCGTGGCCGAGCTGGCCGCTGCACGCAAGGCCGGGAAGTAGAGCGCAATGGCTATTTGGCTTGATGAGAACAGCAAGATCATCGTCCAGGGCATGACCGGCTCGGAGGGCACCAAGCACACCCGCCGCATGGTCGCCTCCGGCGCCAATGTCGTCGGTGGCGTGACCCCGGGCAAGGCCGGCCAGGAGGTCGATGGCATCCCGGTGTTCAACAGCGTGCAGGACGCCATGGCCGCGACCGGTGCCAATGTCACCGTCGTGTTCGTGCCGCCGAAGTTCGCCAAGGCCGCAGTGATCGAGGCAGTCGATGCCCAGATCCCGCTCGCCGTGGTGATCACCGAGGGCATCCCGGTTCACGACACCGCCGAGTTCTTCCAGTACGCGCAGAACTCGGGCAAGACACGCATCATCGGCCCGAACTGCCCGGGCATCATCAGCCCCGGTGTGTCGAATGCGGGCATCATCCCCGCCGACATCACCAAGTCGGGCCGCATTGGTCTCGTGTCGAAGTCGGGCACGCTGACCTACCAGATGATGTACGAGCTTCGTGACTTCGGCTTCTCCACCTGCGTCGGCATCGGCGGTGACCCGATCATCGGCACCACGCACATCGATGCGCTCCAGGCGTTCCAGGACGATCCGAACACCGACGCGATCGTGATGATCGGCGAGATCGGCGGCGACGCCGAGGAGCGTGCGGCTGCCTACATCGGCAAGCACATCACCAAGCCGGTCGTCGGTTATGTCGCAGGCTTCACCGCACCCGAGGGCAAGACCATGGGCCATGCCGGCGCCATCGTCTCCGGCTCCGCAGGCACCGCCGCTGCGAAGCAGGAAGCACTCGAGGCTGTCGGCGTGAAGGTCGGCAAGACTCCGTCGGCCACCGCGCAGCTCATGCGGGAGATCATGACCAAGGGCTAGTCCCCGTCAGCAGTAATGCCTCGAGAGGGCGGCCATAGGGTGAATCCCGTGGCCGCCCTCTCGCATTCCCGATGCGCAGGTGCCAGTGCCTGAGACCTGGTCGCTCGCACTGATCCTCGTGGTGTCGGCTGCCGTGCTGCTGTTCGGCTTCTCCAAGACGGGCATGCCGGTAGCCGGCGTGATGGCCGGCCCGATCGTCGCGGCGGCACTCGGCCCTGCTGTGGGCTCGGGCTTCGTCGTGCCGCTGCTGATCCTCGGCGACTTCATGGGCCTCGCGCTCTATCGATCCCATGCCGACTGGAGTCTCATTCGCAGGCTGGTGCCCGGTGTGCTCGCAGGCTTCGTCATCACGGCACTGCTCTTCCTATACGTCGACATGATGGTCGTCGGCCGGATCCTGGGAATTCTCATTCTCGCGTCGGTATTCCTCGAGGTCTGGCGACTGCGCACGGAGAGGGACGTGCCGGGCGATCATCCCGGGGTCGAGAACAAGCTCGCGATCGCCTTCTTCGGGACACTCACCGGCATGACGACGATGGGCGCGAACGCCGGGGGAGCCGCCATGACCCTCTACCTGGTGAAGATGCGGGTCTCGATGCTCGCCTTCATGGGCACGGCCGCGTGGTTCTTCCTGATCCTCAACATCATCAAGGTGCCGTTCGTGGTCGGCCTGCACGTGCTGACCTGGGACTCCCTGCTCATCAGCCTGCGCTTCATCCCGGCGCTCGTGATCGGCGGCTTCCTCGGCGCTGTCGCCTTCCGACGGATGAACCAGCGGGTGTTCACCGCGGTCGCACTCACCCTCAGCGCCCTCGCGGCGCTGTGGTTGATCATCATGGGGTGAGCCATCACTCCTGATTCCACGGGCGCGGTGCGGTGTCGCACGGGGGAGCGACCCCCGAAGTCTGGGAGGCTAGACCCGTGAAGATCCGTCGTCCGGCCGTGCCCACCGTGCGGCCGACGTACGTGATCACCGGAGCCCTTGGCGCGCTGTGGTCCGCGGCGATCGGCCTGGTCATCGTCGCGCTCCCGGTCTACCTCACCCAGGTGACCTCCTCTTCGGTATCAGGCTGGGGTGCGACTCTTCGCTCGGGTGCGGCCGCCTGGCTGGTCGCCCACGATGTGCCGATCCGCCTCGGCTCGGTCTGGTACTCGCTGCTGCCCTGGGGCCTGCTGATCATCCCCGTGACGCTTCTCGTCCTTGCCGGGCGCTGGGCCGCGCATGTCTCGCACGCGCGCACCCGCGGCGAGCGCGGCATCGTCATTGCCAGCGCAGTCGTGGTCTACGCAGTGCTCGGGCTTGTCGCCTCGCTCCTGTGCTCTGACAGCACGGTCTCCGTGGGCGCAGTGCGTGCCTGTCTCACGACTGCCGTGATTGCCGTTCTCGCCTTCGGCTGGGGAGTCCTGCGCGCGAACATCGCCGCACGGCGCGCTGCACTCTCGGCGACCTGGCAGGTCATCGTGCGAGCGGCGGGCCTGGCCGTCATCGTGCTGATCGCGATTACCGCCGTGATCCTGCTCGTCGCACTCATCATCGGATTCCAGGTCGCGGTCGACATGCAGACTGCACTGAACGCCGGGCCGGTCGGCGGTCTCGTGCTGCTGCTTCTCGGAATCGGCTATCTCCCGATGATGCTGACCTGGACCCTCGCCTACAGCGCCGGGAGTGCCGTGACGATCGGTGCCGGGTCGGTCATCTCGCCCTTCGTGCCGAACTCGGTGCCCACTGAGCTTCCGCCCTTCCCGTTGCTGGCCGCGCTCCCGACCGGCTCGTCGACCGCCCAGTGGTTCCTGCCCGTGCTGATCGTCGCCGCCGGTGTCCTTGTCGGCATCTGGATCTCGCGACGCGTGGTTCTCCCCGCCCTCCGACGTGCGGGCGTGGCAGCCGCGTCCTCCGCTCTCGCCTCCGTTGTCGTACTGGTCGCCACGGTGATGTCCCACGGCTCCGTGGGAGTCGAGCGGCTGCGGGATCTCGGGCCCGCGCCGTGGCTCCCCTATGATGGGAACGCCGGAGCCCATCGCTTCGACGTCGGGGAGCTGAACTGGGGACAGCACCACACCGACATCATCCAATGGGCGCTCGCCGCCGACGACACGGGCCCGTTGGAAGCGTACGTGGAGGATCTGCGC
>JBJSWO010000099.1:0-5755 GCA_046085905.1 Actinomycetes bacterium
CCGGAGCCTTCTTTGCCTACGTCGGACGTGGCCTCGGCATCGTGCCGGGCGTTGGCTCCGCCTTCGTGTCGACCCTCGCGTACCTCACGGTGCAGTGGGGTGTCATCGGCTTCCTCTCGGGCCAGCTCGACTTCTACATGATGTGGAAGTTCGATATCGACATTGACTGGTGGATCTACGCGATCATCCTGATCGTCGTCGTGTGGGTGCTCTCGGCCATGTCGGTCGACATCGGCGCCAAGGTACTCGGCGTCTTCCTGACCATCGAGATCATTGCCCTGCTCGTGCTTGCCCTCTCGATCCTGTTCCAGGGTGGCTCGGACGGCGTCGATCTGGGTGCGTCGTTCAACCCGTCGAACATCTTCGCCGGCGGCCTCTCAGGTGGCGCAGGTATCGCTTTCGCCTTCGCCCTGGCCTCCTTCATCGGCTTCGAGGCGACTGCCATCTACGGCGAGGAGTCCAAGGACCCCAAGCGCACCGTGCCCAAGGCCACCTACATCTCGGTCGTCTTCATCACCGTGCTGTTCGGCATCGTGGGCCTGGCCCTCATCAGCGGCCTGGGTGCCGAGGGTGTCTCCGACAAGGTCTTCGAGGTCACCGCGGTCGAGGGCGTGCCGCTGGCTGACCCGTCAGCAGTGCTCTTCAGCCTCGCGGATTCCTTCGTGGGTGGCTGGCTGACCGAGGTGTTCGCGGTCATCGTCATGACGTCACTGTTCGCCGCAACCCTGGCCTTCCAGAACAGCGCCTCGCGCTACCTGTTCTCCCTGGGTCGTGCGGGCGTGCTGTCGAAGAAGCTCGACAAGGTCAACAGCCGCCAGTCGCCGATGGCCGCCACCACCGTGGTGTCGATCCTCGCGATCATCCTGGTGGTGCTGGGCATCATCTTCGCCTGGGATCCGATCCTGAACATCTTCTACTGGTTCGGTGCCGTGGCGGTCATCGCCATCGTGCTGACCGAGATCCTGGTCAGCATCTCGGTGATCGTGTACTTCCGTCGCACCAAGGAAGACACCCGCGCATGGAACACGATCATCGCGCCGGTCCTGTCGATCATCGGTCTCGTGATCGGCGAGTACATGCTCATGAGCCGCTTCAACCTCTTCTCGGGCACTGCCTCGGGCGAGGGCGGCCCGTGGGAGATGAACACCACCGGCTGGATCCTGGTGCTGTCGACCTTCGCGGTCTTCATCATCGGCCTCATCGTCGGTGCTGTCCGCAAGGACAAGGAGAACTACGACGCGGTTCGCAACTTCGTCAGCTAGTCCGGAGAAGGGGGATGGGCCATCTGGTCCATCCCCCTTCCCATTTCCGAAAACAGCACGACAGGGCAGATCGAGGAGGGGGCCGCATGCGGACCGGTCACGTCGATACCTTTGCTGCGGACAACCTGCCTCCGCCTGCCGCGTGGCCGGAACTCATCGGCCTCGACTCCTACGACTACCCCGAGCGACTCAACGCCTCGGTAGAACTGCTCGAGGGCACCATCGCCCGGCACGGTGCTGATCGACCCGCGATCGTGGGTGTCGACACCTCGTGGACCTACTCCGAGGTACTCGACCTCGTCTCGCGCGCCGCGAACGTGCTCGTTGATGCCGGCGTAAAGCCCGGCAATCGCGTTCTGCTGCGCGGCCCGAACAATCCCTGGCTCGCGATCTCCTGGCTCGCTGTCCTGCGCGTGGGCGGAGTCGTGGTCACCACCATGCCCATGCTTCGAGCCGGAGAGCTCCAGAAGGTCGTCGATATCGCAAATGTGCAATTCGCGATCGTCGATCATCGCTATCTCGAGGAGTGGGACGCCGTCACCGGCTTCCACGGCACCACCATTGCCTACGGCGGTGACAGCGATGCCGATCTCATTGCGCGCTGCGCAACTGCTTCGCCCGTGAACCTCGCCTGCGACACGCACGCCGAGGATGTCGCACTTCTCGCCTTCACCTCAGGTACCACCGGCGGCCCGAAGTCGACCATGCACTTCCACCGCGACATCCTGC
Source organism: Actinomycetes bacterium (assembly GCA_046085905.1). GTDB lineage: Bacteria > Actinomycetota > Actinomycetes > S36-B12 > S36-B12 > CAIKZY01. Next base: position 1,992 of record JBJSWO010000099.1, read on the forward strand.
TGATCGCCGATACGTATGCGGCGCACGTGATCGCACCCAACCCCGACGACGTGTTCGCGGGTTCCCCGCCGATCGCCTTCACCTTCGGTCTCGGTGGCCTGGTGATCTTTCCGCTGCGCTTTGGGGCATCGACCGTTCTGCTCGAGGCAGCCTCGCCGCCGGTGCTGCTCGAGGAGATCCCGAGGCACGGCATCACGTGCCTGTTCACCGCTCCCACCGCCTATCGCGCCATGCTGGCGAATCTGCCTGAGGCTGGGCTGCCCAGCCTGCGTCGCTGCGTGTCTGCTGGCGAGCACCTACCGCAGGCCACCTGGCAGGCCTGGCGCGATGCCACTGGCCTCGAGCTCATCGATGGCATCGGCGCCACCGAGATGCTGCACATCTTCATCTCGGCAAGGGTCGACGACATGGTGCCCGGCGCCACCGGTAAGCCGGTGCCCGGCTTCGTCGCTCAAGTAGTCGACGAGAATCTCGAACCTGTGCCGCAGGGCACTCCGGGACGCCTCGCCGTGAAGGGTCCGCTCGGCTGCAGGTATCTCGCCGATGAGCGTCAGGGTGTCTATGTGCAAGGGGGCTGGAACATCACTGGCGACATCTTCGTCATCGACGAGACCGGTCACTTCCACTACGTGTCGCGCTCCGACGACATGATCGTGTCGAGTGGCTACAACATCGCAGCACCCGAGGTCGAGAACGCGCTGATGCTCCACCCTGCTGTCGCGGAGACTGCCGTGATCGGCGCACCCGACGAGGATCGCGGCCTGATCGTGAAGGCCTTCGTCGTCCCCGCCGCCGGCTTCGAGGCCGGCGCCTCACTCGTCAGGGAACTCCAGGATCACGTGAAGGCCACCATCGCTCCGTACAAGTACCCGCGAGCGATCGAGTTCGTCACCGAGCTGCCGCGCACGGCCACCGGGAAGCTGCAGCGCTTCCGGTTGAAGGACTAGGGCACGCGCGCTACAGGATGCGAGCCGGCAGGCTCGCAATGCCATTCACGAAGTTCGAGTTCGTGCGGATGACATCTCCATTGCTCTCGAAGCGGATGCCCTGCTTGATCATCTCCTCGAGCAGGATCTTGATCTCGATTCGGGCGAGAGGTGCGCCGAGGCAGTGATGTGGCCCCTTCGCACCGAAGGAGACCTGCGGCGGCCGGATATCGCGGGTGATGTCGAAGGTCAGCGGGTTCGCGAACTCGGTGTCATCGAAGTTCGCCGAGGCGTACCACATGACGACTTTGTCATTCTCCTTGATCTCGACACCGTGCAGCACGGTGTCCTTGGTCGCCGTGCGGCGCATGTACATCACCGGAGTGGCCCAGCGGATGATCTCCTCGACCGCATTGTCGACGAGCTCAGGACGCTTGTAGAGCAGATCGAGCTGATCAGGGTGATGGATGAACGCATCGATGCCATTGCTGATGGCAGTGCGGGTTGTCTCATTGCCGGCGAACACGAGCACGTGGAACATGTTGGTGAAGTCGAAGTCGCTCAGGCGATCGCCGTCTTCCTCAGCCTGGACAAGGGTCGTGACGAGATCATGCTTCGGGTTCTTCGTTCGTTCCTCGCGCATGCCGCGGCCGTACTCGAAGAGCGCGTGCGACGCAGGAGAACTGAACGGCAGGAGCTCGAGCGGGGTGGTATTTCCGTAGGCATCGGGAGCGACGCCACTCGAGTCGATCAGCTCGTCGGAAAGTCGTACCAGGTAGTCGGTGTCCTCCTCGGGAACGCCGAGGATGTTGACTATCACGCGAATCGGCAGGGGGGCCGAGATGGCCTGCACGACATCGACGGTTCCGGCCTCGCGCGCATCGCGCAGCAACTGCGCGGCGATCTCGCGGGTGACCTCCTCGTAGCCCTTGACCTTGCGGCCGGTGAAGGCCGGGATGCCGAGCTTGCGCAGGCGCACGTGCTCGGGGGCATCGGTATCGATGATGGAGCGGCGCGCAGTCATCTGCTCTTCGGTGAGGTCAGGCAGATTGGTCATGCCACGCGCACTTGAGTACGTGAAGGGGTCACGAGTCACCTCAGTGACATCGGCATACGTGGTCACCGCCCAGTAGGGACGCCCCTCGTACATGCGCTGCGCCACCGGTTCTGTGCGACGCATCTCGGCGAAGACCTGATGCGGGATCCCGTTCGCGTAGGTCGCCGGGTCAGTGATGTCAATGTCGAGATTGGCGCTCATGCTGTTGCTCCGGGAATGAGGACGAAGCGTCCATTGACCTTGCCCTCGTGCAGGCGGTCATGCGCTGTCTGCGCCTGGTCGAGGCCGATCAGCTCGACCTCGGAGTGGAGGTCATGCTGCTGCGCCAGGGCGACGAGCTCTGCCAGCTGATCGCGTGAGCCCCACACCGAGGTCATGAAGTGCGCCTCGTGAGGGACAACCCCGAATCCGAAGGGAACCGTTCCGCCGAACAGCCCGACGGTGACGCTGATGCCCTGGCGTGCCACGTGATCACGGGCGGTCTGCACCGTGGCCTCAGCGCCGACGAAATCGACGACGGCCGTGAACGTGCCCTCGACCTCTCCGGGGGCGACTGCCGCATCAGCGCCGAGTCGAAGCGCGAGCTCGCGCTTCTGCGGCGAGGCATCGACGACGACGATCTCGGCCTGGCTCCTGATTTTCAGGAACTGCAGGCCGTACTGGCCCAGACCGCCGGCACCGATTACGAGTGCTCGAGGATGGTGGACGCCCTTGCTCGGTGCTGCGGCCAGGAAGGGCAGGGTGTGATCGACGGCGCGGTAGGCGGTCAGGCCGCCGCAGGCCAGCGGCGCTGCCTTGGCAGGATCGAGGTTGCCGATGGGCACGAGGTAGTACTCGTCCTTGACCCAGATTCGGTCGGCGTAGCCACCGGGGGTGAACAGGCCGATCTCCTGGCTGTTGGGGCAGATCATCTCCTGCTGCGAGGCGCAGGCGAAGCAGCCGGGCTGGCGGCAGCCCCAGCAGGCGTAGACCAGGCAGTTGCCGAGGGTCGGATGCGCGACGACGACCTCATGTCCCATGGTCACCGGCATGGGAACGGGGAAGTCCCCCGAAGACACATGCAGGTCGGAATGGCAGATGCCGCAGGCCAGCACCTCGAGAACGGACTGATGCGGGCCGCCTGCAGGATCGATTACCGGGTCGGAGACATCGAGTAATTCCAGAGGGGTGCCGGGCGATGTCAGGACAACGGCGCGCATCAGTCCTACTTTCTGCGATATTTCCCCATGAGGGGCCTGTTCTGAGACTACATTTATCAAGTATCTAATTCACCGTTTTGGAGGATTTATGTCCTGGGACCCCGTCGAGCGCGATCGCGTTGCCGCCCTGTGCGAGGAGCACGGCGTGCACACCGTCGAGTGCGTCATCGTCGACACCTGGGGCATGCCGCGCGGCAAGCGGATCCCCGTGCAGCAGTTCCTGCGCGGAGGCGGCTTCCACATCGCCAACGTCATCTACACCTGGGACCCAACCTGCTTCATCTTCGGGACGCCCTTCGTCGACGAGACCGACGGCTTCCCCGACATGCACGCGGTGCCCGACCTCTCCAGCTTCCGCATCGCCGGCTGGACCGACGGTGTGGCCATCGTCATGTGCGACACCGTCGACAACGCCACGCACGAGCCGGTGGCGATGGACGCCCGCAACATGCTGAAGAGGCAGCTCGCCCGGGCGGCAGCGCTGGGCTATGGCGTTGACGCGGCCACGGAGCTCGAGTGCCACTTCTTCACCGAGGACTGGAAGCCGATCTACGACGACATCAACTGCTACTCCATCTACCG
>JBJSWO010000100.1:0-11846 GCA_046085905.1 Actinomycetes bacterium
CACCGCGTGTACAAGAACTACGACCCGCGTGCGGCGATCGTCAAGAAGAGCGCCTACGAGGTGTTCGAGGCTCTGGGCGTCAGCGATCCGCTGCTCGACATCGCCCTGCGCCTCGAGGAGGTCGCACTCTCCGATGACTTCTTCATCGAGCGCAAGCTGTACCCGAACGTCGACTTCTACACGGGCCTGATCTACAAGGCGATGGGCTTCCCGACCCAGATGTTCACGGTGCTCTTCGCCCTGGGACGCCTGCCGGGCTGGATCGCCCAGTGGCGCGAGATGATCAATGACCCCGATACCAAGATCGGCCGCCCGCGCCAGGTGTACATCGGCGAGGTCCTTCGCGACTACACCCCGATGGGCCAGCGCTAACCAGACAGACGACAGAGCCCCGATGCCGATGGCATCGGGGCTCTGTCGCGTGCGGATCAGTCGTTGGAGTGCAGGGCGGCGTTCAGGCCGCCCCAGGTACCGGTGCGCGAGCTAACCTCGATGGCGCCGGTCTGCGAGTTGCGGCGGAAGAGCAGGTTGCTGTCGCCGGAGACTGCCTTGGCCTTGGCGATTGTGCCGTCAGGCAGGGTGACCTTCGAGCCCGCGGTCACGTACAGGCCGGCCTCGACCACGCAATTGTCGCCGAGAGAGAGCCCGACGCCCGCGTTGGCACCGATGAGGGTGCCCGTGCCGATCGTGACGACCTCGGTGCCACCGCCGGAGAGCGTTCCCATGATCGAGGCACCGCCGCCGATATCGGAGCCGTCGCCGACGACAACGCCTGCGGAGATGCGTCCTTCGACCATCGAGCTGCCCAGGGTGCCGGCATTGAAGTTCACGAAGCCCTCGTGCATCACCGTCGTGCCGCTGGCCAAGTACGCGCCCAGGCGCACGCGGTCGGCGTCAGCGATGCGCACTCCCGAGGGAACGACGTAGTCGACCATGCGCGGGAAGCGGTCGACACCGTGCACGGCGAGGTTGAGGCTCTTGGCGCGCGCATGCAGCCGGACGTCACCGAGGCGTTCGACGGGAACGGGGCCAAGGTTCGTCCAGGCCACGATAGGCAGCAATCCGAAGATGCCGGTCAGATTGATGGTGCGCGGCTTGACCAGGCGTGCTGACAGCAGGTGCAGACGCAGATACGCATCAGCGGTGTCGGCGGGCGCTTCGGCCAGATCGGCGATGTTCGTGGTGATCGTGCGCACGTGTACCCCGCGCACCTCATCGGAGTCGATGGCCGAGCTGATGCCGGGCACGTCGGTCGGCTTGGAGCCCAGCGCGGGGCTCGGGTACCAGACGTCGAGGATCTGGTCGCCGGCGTAGGTGGCGAGGCCGGTGGCCGAGGCCGGGCCGGTCACGGCGGTGAGGTCTGCGTCTGCTGCGTGGGTCATCGCACTACCGTAGCCATGTGGAACATGAAGTGAGCTCGGGGCTTGACCTCTCGGTCGACGTGGTGACGCTGACCGCTGCCCTGATCGACATTCCGAGCCAGTCGCACCAGGAGCAGGCGCTGGCCGATCTCGTCGAGGCGGCCCTGCGGGAGTCCGCGCACCTGCATGTCAGCCGTTTCGGCAACACCGTGGTCGCGCGCACCGAGCTCGGTCGCGCCGAGCGGGTGCTGATCGGCGGGCATCTCGATACCGTTCCCGAGAACTCGAATATGCCGCATCGAATCGAGGACGATCGTCTCTACGGTCTCGGTGCGTGCGACATGAAGGGCGGTGTCGCGGTGTCACTGCGGCTCGCTGCGACCATCGCCGAGCCCGTGCGCGATGTTACGTACGTGTACTACGAATGCGAGGAGGTCGACAGCAAGTACAACGGCCTGGCCCATCTCGCAGAGAGCAATCCCGACATGCTCGTCGCTGACCTCGCGATCCTGATGGAGCCGTCGAACGCCGGTATCGAGGCCGGTTGCCAGGGCACCATTCGCGCGGAGATCTCGAGCCAAGGCGTGCGCTCGCACAGCGCCCGCCCGTGGATGGGTGTCAACGCGATTCACGGCGCTCGCGAGATCCTGAGCCGGCTCGAGTCCTATGAGCCGCGTCGGCCCATGGTCGACGGCCTCGAGTATCGCGAGGGGCTGAGTGCAGTGGGCATTCGTGGCGGCATTGCCGGCAACGTGATCCCCGATGAATGCGTGGTCACGGTCAACTATCGCTTCGCCCCCGACCGATCGACTGACGAGGCGCTCGCCCATGTGCGCGAGGTGTTCGACGGCTACGAGGTCGAGTTCATCGACGTAAGCCCTGCGGCATTGCCGGGGCTGTCACGTCAGGCGACCGTGGATTTCCTGGCGGCCACCGGCGCCACTCCCGCGCCGAAGTTCGGCTGGACAGACGTGGCGCGCTTCGCGGCAATGGGTACCCCGGCCCTGAACTTCGGACCGGGGGACCCATCGATTGCGCATATGAAGGACGAATACGTCCTGCTTGATCAGCTGCGCTCGTGCGAGATGCGGTTGCGCAGCTGGCTCACTGCTGACTAGGCCTTGAGTGCCTGAACGTCGAGCACGAGCTTGATCTTGTCGGAGATCAGCACGCCGCCGGTCTCGAGCGCTGCGTTCCACGAGAGACCGAACTCCTCGCGGCTGATCTCGAGCTCGGCCTCGAAGCCGGCCTTGGTGTTGCCCCACGGGTCGGTGCTGACGCCGATGAACTCCCACGGCACCACGACGGACTTGGTCACGCCATGGATCGTGAGGTCAACGGTGACCTCGACGACGTTGCCCTTGTCGACAGCGGCGGTCGAGACGAAGGTCAGGGTCGGGAAGTTCTCTACATCGAGGAAGTCGGGGGAAATCAGGTGACCGTCGCGGTCGGCGCTGCCGGTGGCGATGCTGGCGGCCTGGATGGTGAGGTTGGCCGAGCTGGCCCCGATGTTGGCGGCGTCAATAGTGAAGCCACCCTCGTAGGCGGTGAAGTTGCCGCGAACCTTTGACACCATCAGGTGGCGAGCCGTGAAGCCGATGTTGGTGTGGGCCGCGTCGATCACCCAGGTGCCGTTCGCCGCGCTGAGGTCAGCCATGTCAGTCTCCTTAAATAGTTGAAAGATCAATTGGTTTGTTGAATATACAACTAGATTTTGAGGAGTGCAAGTCACCCCTAAGGTTCGAGGCGTGAACACCAGTCCCTCGTCAGGCGATCGCCGCCCCCCGATGATCTGCGTCTACTGCTCGGCCAATGAGGCCATCGACGACAGGTACCGCGCACTTGCCGCGGAGGTAGGCACGGCCATCGCTGCCCGCGGCTGGGGGCTCGTCTCCGGCGGCGGCTCTGTCTCCATGATGGGCGCCGTCGCCCGCGCCACCCGAGCTGCCGGTGGCTACACCGTGGGCGTCATTCCGCAGAAGCTCATCGAGATGGAGGTCGCCGACCACGATGCCGATGAGCTGATCGTCACTAGCGACATGCGCCAGCGCAAGGCGATCATGGACGACCGCGCCGATGCCTTTCTCGCGCTGCCCGGCGGCATCGGAACTCTCGAGGAGCTGATGGAGGTCTGGACAGCGCGGTATCTCACCATGCATGCGAAGCCGGTCGTGGCACTTGACCCGTGGGACGACTACTCGCACCTGCGTGCGCAGATCGATCACTGGCAGTCGACCGGATTCGTCTCCGAACGCGGAGCAGCCCAGCTGCAGTGGTCAACCACTGTCGAGAGTGCTCTCGACCTGATTGCCGCAGACTGGGCTGCCCCGCGCTAGCAGGGGGTGCTAGCGAGTCACGATGAGCGCGACGAACTAGTTGCTGCTGCTGCTCGCTGCTGCCTTCGAGTGCACGTGGTCAGCGGTCAGAGTGCCTCCCGCTGACGTACCGCGCACCTCGGCAGTCTGTCCGACTGCGACGTCAGCGATCGTGCCGTCCTTCTTCGCATCGGTATGCACCTTGGTGTTGGCATTGACCACGTACGTCGCGGTGAAGCCGTCCTCCGCCTTGACGGTGATCGACGAAGCGCTGACCGCGGTGACCGCCCCCTGGATCGAGGCGATGTTGACGAACGCACCGGTCGAGTCCTTGATAGTGGCCGTGCTGTGCAGTGCATGGCCGCGACCCATGCCGTGGCTTCCGCCGCGGCCTGCGCCCTTGCCGCCCTTGTCATCACGAGTGCTGAGAGTGCCTGCGGCGTCCTTGCTTCCGTGCGTGCCCTGCTTCGCCGAGGAGGCGGACGAGCCCGAGTTCGAGGTGCTGCCATTGGCTGCCATGGCGACACCGGAGACGCCGGTGGCGAGCAGTGCGCCGAGGGCGAGTGAGCCGGCAACGACGGTGATGTTCTTCTTGCGTGACATGGGGACTCCTTGTGCTCGTGACCGAAGCGGGTGCTCCGAACCTGTGACACCACTGTGCGCTGCCGGGTTTCGAGGACGGTTGTCGTCGTCTAAAGGGCAGGTAAAGGTAATTCCGAGGAGTGAGCCGCCAGGGAAGGCGCCTCCGTGATGTGATGGGCACATGATGCTTCTGTTCGTCCTCGTGGCCATCGCCGTGATCGCCGGAATTGCCCTGGCTTCGGTCGGCCGACTGGGCGAGCTGCCGGAGGCCCCCGTCGATCGCCGGCCCGCGGAGGTCGGATTCGACGTCGTGCTCCGCGGGTACCGGATGGATGAGGTTGATGCCGAGCTCGCCGACCTGCGTGCTCGCCTGGCCGCCCACGAGAAGGGCGCCTAGCGCCCACCTCGGCCCGCCGAGTCCGCCCCTGGCCACTGCAGCAAGGGCCGGGCGTGGATGCCCTGCCCCGCCCCGAGCACCCGCGGGCCCATGCGAGATAATGGATCCAAGAGTTTCCCGGCAGTGCCGGGCACGAGTTCTCCGGCCGGGCCGGGGACGAGAGGGGATCCACATGGCTGCGATGAAGCCGCGGACGGGCGATGGCCCGCTCGAGGTCACCAAGGAGGGCCGCGGGTATGTCATGCGCGTGCCGCTCGAGGGTGGCGGTCGCCTGGTGGTCGAGCTCAATGGCGACGAGGCCAAGGAGCTCGGCGAGAACCTGCTTGTCCTGTTCTCCTAGTACCTGACATTCATGAGCCCCGCCCCTCAGTGAGGGGCGGGGCTCATGTCATGTGCGGTCGGATTACTCGGCGGCGCGAAGCGTGGCGATCAGCAGGCCGCTGCCGACAGTGAGCAACGCAGGCAGCCAATGATCCTCATCGCGCAGCGTGTTCGCGGCCTCGCGCAGTGCCGCAGGACCGGCCTCGCGCTGGCCGGCGTCAGCAAGGCCGCCGGTTCCGAGCGCGGAGTTCAGGACGATCAGGCCGCCCGAGCGCAGCAGTCGACGCGCCTGCGTGACGATCGCCGGGTACTCGGTGCGATCGCCGTTGACGAACACGATGTCGTAGGCGGAATCCTGCAGACGCGGGAGCACCTCGAGGGCGCGGCCGGTGATGAGCCGTGTGCGCACGTGGTCGTAGCCGAGGGCGGTGAAGGTATCGCGTGCCACGCGCTGGTTCTCGGCCTCGACATCGATGGAGGTCAGGACTCCCTCCTCGGTCATGCCGGAGAGCAGGGCAGCGCCGGAGACGCCGGTGCTGGCGCCGATCTCGACGACCGCTGCCGCGTCGACGGAGGCAGCGAGCACGCTCAGCAGGGCAGCAGTGGCCGGGCTGATCGCGTCGGAGCCGAGATCAATGGCCTTCGCGCGAGCCGTGCGCACCGGCTCGGACTCGTCGAGCCAGTCATTGGCCAGAGTCCAGGACTCTGCGTTCAGGGGTCGTGATGTGGTTGCGATGACGCACCTCCGCTGTCGCTGTGATCTCAGGCAGCCTAGCCGCTCGGCCCCCGATAGGTTTGCGGCAGGAACCGCGAGAGGACACGCATGTCGGACCCGAATGCTGAGCCCGTGATGCCGCCTGTCCCGGCGGAGCCTGAGACACCGCAGGTCATGCCGGCGGAGCCGCGCATCACCTCGACCGCCGTGAGCGCCCCCGTGGCATCCTCCGCTCGTCGAGGCCCGGGTGTCTTCGCGATCATCATGATCGCCGCGGTGACCTCGCTGATCGTCGGTATCTTCGCCGGCCTCGGCGGCTACCTGCTGGGCCAGGGCATCGATTCCTCCGCCACCTCCGTGGTCAGGCTGCCGCAGGTCTCCGATACCTCCGCGACCAGCATCACCCCGGGGTCGTCCATCGCGGCGATCGCCGCCGCCGAGCTGCCCTCGGTCGTCTCGATCGCGGCCACGGGCGCGACCGCCGCCGGCAGCGGCTCGGGCTTCGTCATTCGCTCCGATGGCTACATCCTCACCAACAACCATGTGGTGGCGATCGCCAAGGGCGGGAAGATCGAGGTGGTCTTCAACGACGGCACGCGCATCAAGGGCGAGGTCGTGGGCACGAATCCCGAGTACGACATCGCCGTAGTGAAGGTTGCGCAGAAGGGCCTGCCCGCGATGGTCATCGGCAACTCCGATGACGTTGCCGTCGGCGACATGGCGATTGCGATCGGTGCACCGCTCGGTCTCGATGGCACCGTGACCGCAGGCATCATCAGTGCACTCGATCGTCCGGTGACCGCAGGCGACAGCAACGACACCTCGTTCATCAACGCGATCCAGACTGATGCGGCGATCAATCCCGGTAACTCGGGTGGTCCGTTGCTCGACGGCGCAGGCCGCGTGATCGGTATCAACTCCGCGATCGCGTCGATGGCCACCGGCACCAGCGAGGCGGGCAACATCGGCCTCGGCTTCGCGATTCCGATCAACACCGCCAAGCGCATCGCCGAGGAGCTCATCGCCACGGGCACATCGAAGACGCCGATCATCGGCGTCAATCTCGACACCAGCTACGAAGGCCCAGGTGCGAAGGTTCTCGAGATCACGCCCAATGGCCCATCGGAGGCAGCCGGCCTGCAGGCCGGTGACATCATCACCGCGCTCGCCGGACGGCTCATCGATGACTCGACTGAGCTCGTGGTGGCCATTCGCACCTTCGCGCCCGGCGATCAGGTTGAGGTCGAGATCGATCGGGGTGGCGGCACTGTGACGGCCCTGATCACCCTCGGCTCAGCGGAGTAGTCTGCTGACGTGTTCGACATCGGTATCGGCGAGTTGCTGATTCTCGGCGCCCTGGGCCTGCTGGTCTTCGGCCCCGAGCGTCTTCCGCGCGCTGCCGCCGATGCCGGCAAGTGGATTCGCCAGATCAAGCAGATGGCGCATAACGCCAAGGCAGATCTCGCTGACTCTGCCGGCATTGATCTCAGCGAGACCATGGACGCCGTCAAGGGCCTCACCGACCTGCATCCGCGCAAGATCGCGACGAGCCTGATGGCCGACGATCCGGAGCAGAATGCCAAGGGGAGTGCGCAGGCCTCGGATCAGCCGAGGCCGGCCTTCGACCCCGACGCGACCTGAGCCGCTAGTCGCCCTTCTTGGACGCGGTGTCCTTGCCGAGCATCTTGCGGATGGTCATCCGGGGGATGTCGGTGATCTGGGAGATCTTGCTCTCGCTGAGAATTCCCGCCTCCACTGAGCCCTGAACGACCAGCGCCAGCTTGTCGCGGGCAGCGCGCTCCTTCTTCTTGGCTGCGCGCCACTCCTTCGTGGCCTTCTCAAGCGCCTTTGCCGCATCGGCCTTGGCCGATGCGCTGGCTTTCACCACGCTTAGGCGGAGACGCGGTCACGCAGGGAGTACATCTCCCGGTGCTCTTCGCTCCACTCGAGGGCCTCATCGATGTGGTTGGTCTCGTAAGTGGTGCCGCAGGTGCAGGTGAGCACGAAGTGGCAGGTGGAGTAGTCGAACGTGGAGTCAACCTGGTGGCCGAACTTCGGTGCACGCGTGGGTGCCGAGGCCGCGGTCGGGCGCTTGAAGAGGTGCATATTCACTGGTGCCTCCGTACGGGGAAGTCGTTCGCTTGTGAAATCAGTCTAGGTCTATACACAGAATATGTCCAGCACTAGACACGCATAATGTCTAGGGGTATGCAGAATCGTTATCTTCGCGAATCCTGGATACTCCTCCCATGGCCCCCATGGACGACCTCCGTGCCCGAATTGCCCGGTTCGTGCGCCCGCTGACCCCCCCTCGAACTCCCCCTGGCAGACGCCCGAGGATGCGTGCTGGCCGAGGCGGTTCGTGCCCCTGCCCCCGCGCCGGCCTTCGACACCGTGACGGTCGAGGGTTTCGCTGTCCGAACCGGCTCATATACCTCGGGTTCGGCCCTGCGCGTGATCGACGAGGTGCCCGCCGGATTCCGCGCGACCGAGGAGCTCGCGAGCGCCACGTGCATCCGAGTGTGGCCGGGGGCTCCGATGCCCGACGGTGCCGATGCCGTGGTCGAGGCCGACCTGGCCCGGATCGAGAGCACGGGCGTATACCTGCCGGTGTCGATGACCGGCCAAGGATTCGTGTCGGCCGGCACCGAGATCGCTGCGGGGGAGGCTCTCGCCGAGATCGGTGACGAGGTGACCCCGCGACTCATGGGCACGCTCGCCCGTTCGTCGATCCGGTCGGTGCGGGTGCATCCTCGCCCGCGAGTCCTGGCCGTCACCGTCGGTACCGAGTTCGTCGAGCCCGGCGTGCCGACCCCTCTCGGGCTCGTGTCCGATCACCTCAGCTTTCCGGCCGTGGCCATCGCCGAGCAGGCGGGCGCGATCGCCTTCCGCGTGCCGCCGATCCTCGATGACGAGGCCGAGCTCGTGTCGATCGTCGACGACAGCTTGCATCGCACTGACCTGATCGTGCTCTGCGGAATGGATCTATCGGGGCGGGCACTGGCGTGCTCCGCGTTCGGGCTCACCGAGGTGATCTCGCGAGGCGATGAAGGGTGTGCCGTGGGCAACAGAGAAGGCAGTGTCATCGTCGCCGTCGGTCCCGATCTGGGCAGCATCCTCTCCCTAGGCGAGCTGGTCGTGCCGATGATCATCCGTGCACAGATGGGGCGAACGAGCTGAAACGCCTGTGACAATTGAGGCTCACGCGAGTCGCTCGGAGAACGCCGGACAACCGCCACATGAACACATGGTGAACAGATGCGGGGGTCGTGCCTGACGCGTCGGATGAACAGCAGATGACCTGGAAGTATTCGGGACACCAACGGCCCGAGGAGACCCGAGAAGCGTGGACCTTCTGCTCATCAGCGTCATCGCAGTCATCGCTGTAGCGCTCATCTTCGACTTCACCAACGGCTTCCACGACGCCGGCAACGCCGTTGCCACCGTGGTCGCCACCCGCGCCCTGCCCGCCAAGTGGGCACCGGCCTTCTCGGCCTTCTTCAACTTCGTCGCGCTGTTCTGGATGCTGATCTTCGGCTCCGCCGTCGCCGACACCATCGCCAAGACAGTGAAAGCCGAGAACACCGGCGTAGCCCTGGCCTTCGCGGCCCTGTTCGCCGCCATCGTCTGGAACTTCATCACCTGGCGCCTGGGCCTGCCCTCCTCCTCGAGCCACGCCATCATGGGCGGCCTTGTCGGCGCGGGCATCGCCGCCGGCGGGTTCGCCGCGATCTCGGGCGCCAGTGTCAGCAAGGCGGCCTGGGGCATCCTGCTCTCGCCCCTCGTCGCCTTCGGTATCGCCTTCCTCGCCTTCTTCGTCATCTGGGCCATCCAGAAGGCCTTCAAGATGCGCGATAACCACCCTGTCTTCAAGGGCTTCCAGCTCGTCTCGGCCGCGGGTCTCTCTGTCGGCCACGGTCTCAATGACGCGCAGAAGACCATGGGCGTCATTGCCGCCCTGCTGGTCGGCGCGGGCTATGCCACCGGCGTCGAGAACGTCGTCGCCGAGCACTTCTGGGTGGCGCTTCTTGCCTACGGGGCGATCGCCCTGGGCACGCTCTGGGGCGGCTGGAAGATCATCGAGACGATGGGTCTCAAGCTCACCACACTGCACGCGAACTCCGGTGCCGCCGCGAACGTGGGTGCCACCGTGTCGATCTTCGGCGCGACCTCCCTCGGCGTGCCGATCTCCACGACGCAGGCCGCGGCCTCGTCGATCATCGGCGCGGGCGTCGGCAGCGGAAAGGGCGCGCACTGGAAGACCATCGGCGAGATGTTCCTCGCCTGGATCCTGACCATCCCGGCCGCGGCCATCATCTCGTTCGGCATGTTCGAGCTCACCCAGTTGCCGACCCTGTTCGCCTGGATCACGGTGGGGGTCGTGCTCCTCGGATTCGGTGCCTGGGCACTGTGGGCCATGACTCACACGATCACGGCGGAGGACGTCGCCGCGGAGATCCCGGTCGAGGAGATCCTGGCCGAGCCCGTCAGCGCACACCCGCACCTCGAGTCGACCGAGCCCGACCCGACCGTCAGGTAGTTCACCTGCTGTTCGCCTGACCGTCGGTCGGCGTTCGCGTGCAGGAGGAGTAGCGGCTACCTGCGGTGACCATGCTCTGGACATGGCTCAGGTCGAGACTCGTGACGAAACGCCGCAGTTCCGCGACCTCGCGACGAATGTCAGCTCCCACCGCGGCGACCGCATCTTCAATCGCGTCATCACCGGTCTCGCATTCTCCGCGCTCATCATCCTCGCCGGCATCACGGTTTTCCTCGGCGCGCAGACTGTTCCGGTTCTGCAGGATCAAGGCCTGTCGTTCCTGACCTCGACTGTCTGGGACTCCCTCGGCACCCCGCCCGAGTACGGCATCTGGGGCATGCTCTACGGCTCGATCCTGCTCTCGGTCATCGCTCTCGTGATCGCTGTTCCGGCATCACTGCTGCTGTCGATCTTCATGGTGTTCATCGCACCGAAGAAGCTCGCGACAGTCATGACGAACATCGTTGATCTCATGGCCGCGATTCCCTCGGTGATCATCGGCCTGTGGGCCTTCTACGTGCTCGCCCCGACCGCGGTCGGCTGGCAGGAGCTCATGAACCAGTACCTCGGCTGGATCCCGATCTTCCAGAACTCGAGCGGCAACTTTAACGGCACTCCGTTCATCGCCGGCTTCGTGCTCGCCGTGATGATGATTCCGATCATCACCTCGGTCACCCGCGAGGTCATGGGCCGCACGCCGCCCGAGCTCATCAACGCCTCCGAAGCGCTCGGCTGCTCGCTCTGGACGATGCTGCGCTACGTCGCCCTGCCATTCGGACGCGGCGGCATCGTCGGCGGCATCATGCTCGGCCTCGGTCGAGCACTCGGTGAGACCATCGCGGTCTTCTTCGTGCTCAAGCTCGTCTTCGACGTGAACTACTACCAGATCCTCGAGTCGGGCGGCGGTTCCATCGCGACCCTCATCGTCTCGAAGTTCGGTGATGCCTCCGGCCCGTTCGAGACCCAGGTTCTTCTCGCCGCGGGCTTCTTCCTCTTCGCAGGCACCCTGGTGGTCAACGTCATCGCCAACCTCATCGTCAAGCGGACAGGACGCCTGCAGTCATGAGCGCTACCACGACCTTCGACTCCGGCACGATCGAGGAACTGCGCAAGCAGACTCCGCAGTCGCCCTGGAACAAGCGCACCGGAAGCTTCAAGCGCGTTGTCGCACTCGCCGTGATCCTCCCGGCGATCGTCATCGGCGCGCTCTTCCTCGTCACGGATATTCCCGGCCCGGTGATCATGATCGCGATCTACCTGCCGTTGCAGATCATCGCGGCCGTGGCCGCCGCTATCTCCCAGCGTGGCGCGAAGGCGGCCGGCGATGCAGTGATCATCGTCTGCGCCATCGGTGCAACCCTCTTCAGCTTCATCATCCTGCTCTCGCTGCTGTGGTCAATCGTGAGCAAGGGCATGGAGGCCATGAGCCTGGCCTTCCTCTTCCAGAACAACGAGTACATCAGCCCCAGCACTCCTCTCGGCTGGGGCGGCGTCGGTCACGCGGTGCTCGGCACCGTGCTGATCGTGACAATCGCGACCCTGATCTCCATGCCGATCGGTGTCGCTACCGCGCTCTACATCACCGAGGTGCGCGGCAAGGCAGTTCCCTACGTGC
>JBJSWO010000101.1:0-11992 GCA_046085905.1 Actinomycetes bacterium
CATGTGGGAGTCCGAGCAGGTCTTCCAGGCAGGATCGGTGATCGGGAAGCGCACGTAGACCGACGGGTCGACCACGGTCTCGTAGCCCTGCGCGAGCTCGTGATCGGAGAGGCCGGTGCCGCAGCGCGGGCAGTAGGGCGCGACGCGGTGATCCTGCACGAGCAGGCCCTTGTCGAAGATCTGCTTCAGCGACCACCACACGCTCTGCACGTAATCGGCGTTCATGGTCCAGTACGCACTGTCGGTATCGACCCAGTAGCCCATGCGGCGGGTCATCTCGGTGAACTCGTCGACATGGCGCACGACCGACTCGCGGCACTTCGCGTTGAACTCGGCGACGCCGTACTTCTCGATGTCCTGCTTGCCGCTGAACCCGAGCTCCTTCTCGACCGCGAGCTCGACCGGCAGGCCATGGCAGTCCCAGCCCGCCTGGCGCGGGACGTGGAAGCCCTTCATCGTGCGGTAGCGCGGGAAGACGTCCTTGAACACCCGGGCCTCGACGTGGTGGGCACCGGGGGTGCCATTGGCCGTGGGCGGGCCCTCGTAGAACACCCAGGTCGGGCGGCCGGCGCTCGCGGCGACCGAGGCCTCGAAGACCTGCTCGGACTCCCACATGTCGAGCACGTCGTGCTCCATGGCCGGCAGATCGACCTGCGCAGGCACGGCGCGATACATGAGGGCTCCTTCGTGGGGTGAGCGCCAAGAATATCGGGGACTGAGAGCTCGGCCGCGCGGCCGCCTCCATGCGGCGCGGGAGCCCGAATTTTGGTGAATTCCCCCTTATCCTGACGCGGTTGCCTAGGGTCACCTGACCTGAGGCGAGTACGAGGGGGCGAGATGCCAGTCAAGAAGAGCGCACCGGCCAAGAAGGCCGTGGCTAAGAAGGCTGCGCCCGCGAAGAAGGCCACGCCGGCCAAGAAGGCAGCTCCCGTAAAGAAGGCGGCCGCACCGGCCAAGAAGACTGTTGCGGCGAAGAAGGCCGCTCCGGCTGCGGCGAAGAAGGCCGCTCCGGCTGCGGCGAAGAAGGCTGCGCCCGCCAAGAAGGCAGCGGCTTCACCCGCGAAGAAGGCGGCTCCCGCGAAGAAGTCAGCGTCGGCCAAGGCTGCGCCGGTGGCCAAGAAGGCCGCGGCTCCGGTCAAGGCTGCGCCGTCCAAGAAGGCCACTGCTCCCGCCAAGGCGGCTCCTGCACCCGCGGCTGCGAAGAAGGCCGCTGCTGCGCCGGCGCCCGTCGTCGCCGAGGTGAAGGCGCCCGCGAAGAAGGCCGCGCCGAAGTCGATCGTCAAGAAGAAGCCGAACACTCCTGCGGCCAAGATGAGCCCGCTCAAGCCCCCGCGCCCAGTCGTGCGCGAGGACGAGAGCCCCTGGACTCCGGCCGAGCTCAAGGGCGTGCGTGCTGCGCTGAACCTCGAGGTCGCGCGTCTCGAGGAGGAGATCGTCAACGCCGAGGCCGGCCTCGCCGACCTCATCCGCGACTCAGGCGATGGCGCAGGCGACGATCAGGCCGATGCCGGCAGCAAGACCTTCGAGCGCGAGCACGAGATGTCGCTGGCCAACAACGCCCGCGACATGCTCGACCAGGTGCACCACGCCCTCGACCGTCTCGACAAGGGCACCTACGGCGCCTGCGAGAACTGCGGCAAGCCGGTCGGCAAGCTGCGCCTGCAGGCCTTCCCGCGGGCCACGCTCTGCATGGCCTGCAAGCAGGCAGAAGAGCGCTACTAGCTCCGCAGTTCCTCACTCACAGCAGGATTGCCTCGCGACGTATGTCGTCGTCAATCCCGGGCGTGAGCGACGTGTAGGTGACGAGGTCAACGAGCTCACCCCAGCCGTAGGCGTCCGTAGCAAAGTTGATATGTTTAATTAGTTGTTTAATAGGGGTATCAACTTTACTCTGAGGTTGCCTGCCGAGCGTGTCGGCGCTACGTGAGGGAGGGGCTCATGGCCAGGGGTCGTCCCTCGAGAGAGACGGTGTACCGACGCCTCGACGACTCGGTTGCTGAACTGCATGCCCGGTTCGGAGGACTGCCGGCTCCTGAGGAAGCACGGGGAATCTGGTCGGACATCTGGCATCTTGAGGCTCACCACTCCACCGCACTTGAAGGCAACACACTGGTGCTCCGGCAGGTGGAGGTACTTCTCGACCAGGGGAAGACCGTCGGCGCGAGGCCGCTGAAGGATTACCTGGAGGTCAAGGGATACGGCCAGGCCGCTGAATGGGTCTACGGGCATGCGCTGCGGCCCGACGATTGGGAGGCCCGTGGGCTGGTTTCCCTGAGCGAGGTCAGGCATGTTCACCAACTTGCGATGACGCCGGTCTGGGAGGTTGCGCCGCATCCCGACGCGAGCCACCGCGAGGTCCCCGGCATGTTTCGTGAGCATGACCTGCGCCCCTTCGGTGATGGAATGTCTCCGCCGAGCTGGGCCCTTGTTCCCAGTGCCTTGCAGGATTGGCTCGATCGGGTGGAGCACCTCACCCCGGATTTGGTCGAAGGCAGGACTGAGACGCGACCATTGCCGGAGATGCTTGCGGAGATTCACAACGGTTTCGAACGGGTTCATCCCTTCATTGACGGAAATGGTCGTGCCGGCCGGTTGGTTCTCAACCTCATCCTGGTTCGGCTCGGCTTTCCGCCGGCGATCATTCTCAAGTCGCGTCGAGAGCACTATCTCAGCGCGATGCAGCGGGCAGACTCCGGAGACTTCGGTCCACTTGGCGAGATGATCGCGAGAGCGATCTACGACAACATCAATCGATTCGTCCTGCCGGTCATTGCAGGTGAGCATCGGCCGGTTCCGCTGGCCGCGCTCGTCTCGTCAGAGTTCTCTCTCGCAGCGCTGAAGCAGGCGGCGCAACGCGGCAGGCTGCATGCGATTCAGGGGCCTGACGGTACTTGGATGTCAACGAAGCAGGCTGTATCTGATTACCGGGCCAGCAAGGGCAGCCACCGAAAAGAATCGCGGAGTGCGTTTCCTCCTGCCGAGGTGGAGTAGTAACGGCCGAATTCGTCGGATCCCCACCGGTCGACCGCTGATGGTGCTCTAAGAAGTGGCCGAGAACTCGCGTAAGGTGGGCGGGTGACCGACGCCCCCGAGAATGCGCAGCCTGAGGGGTCCGCATTCTCCGTGGATTCGTCCTCGTCCTCCGCATCGGAGCTCGCCGTCTCGCCCGCCCGGCATCGCAAGGCCCTGATCGTGCTGGCCTGCGTGGCGCTCGGCGCGATCGTCCTCGACCGCCTGGCCAAGCAGTGGGCCATCGACGTGATGCTGCCCCGTCTGCAGAACGGCGAGGGGCCGATCCAGGTGATCGGCACCTGGGTGCAGTTCACGTACACCGAGAACACCGGCGCGGCCTTCAGCATGGGCACCGGTTACACCTGGATCTTCAGCGTGATCGCGATCATCGTGGCCATCGTGATACTTCGCACGGCACGCAAGCTCGGCAGCGTCGGCTGGGCCATCGCCCTCGGGGGGCTGCTGGGCGGTCTGCTGGGCAACCTGCTCGATCGACTGACTCGCGAGCCCGGCATCGGCCGCGGCTACGTCGTCGACTTCATCCAGTTCCCGAACTTCCCGGTGTTCAACGTGGCCGACATCTTCATCACCTGCTCGGCCGCGCTGATGGTCCTGCTCACCCTGCTGGGCCTCGACTACCGCGGCTCGCGCATCGGCGCGAAGTAATGGCCGCCCGCTTCCTGACTGTTCCCGACGGCCTCGCCGGCGAGCGCATCGACATCGCCCTGACCCGGATGCTCGGGCTCTCGCGCTCGCGCGCAGTCGACATCATCAGCCTGGGTGCCGTGATCCTCGACGGCTCACCGGCGATGAAGAGCGACCGGCTGCTGGCCGGCTCGGTCATCGAGATCGACACCGAGGTCGGGCTCGAGCCGGTGGCCATGCAGATCGACACTGAGCCGGTGCCCGGGCTGCGGGTGGTGTTCGACGATGACGACTTCGTGGTGGTCGACAAGCCGGTGGGCGTGGCCGCTCACCCGAGCCCGGGCTGGACAGGCCCGACCGTGGTCGGCGGCCTGATCGGCGCGGGCTATGCCGTCGCGACCTCGGGGGCTGCCGAGCGCCAGGGCATCGTCCATCGACTCGATGTCGGCACGACGGGCCTGATGGTCGTGGCCAAGAGCGAGAGCGCCTACACCTCGCTCAAGCACCAGTTCAAGGAACGCACGGTCGAGAAGGTGTATCACGCGATCGCGCAGGGCCTGCTCGATCCGCTGAAGGGCACCATCGAGGCGCCGATCGGCCGCCACCCCAATGCCGACTACAAGTTCGCGGTGGTCGAGGGCGGCAAGGACTCCGTCACTCACTACGAGACCCTCGAGGCGTTCAGCCACGGCTGCCTGGTCGAGGTGCACCTCGAGACTGGTCGCACCCACCAGATTCGCGTGCACATGGCAGCCATGCGCCACCCGCTCGCCGGCGACATCACCTACGGCGCCGACCCCGTGCTGTCGAAGAAGGTGGGGCTCACGAGGCAGTGGTTGCACGCGGTGCGCCTGGGGTTCCACCACCCGTCGACGGGGGAGTACGTCGAGTTCGAGAGCCCGTATCCGGCCGATCTCCAGGCCGCCCTCGAGCAGTTCCGACAGGGTGCATGAGCGCGTCCGAATGCCCTCGCGTCGGGTGTGCTGGACTTTCACTCTCGGCTTCCACTTCGCGCAGCCGCGCCTTCGCGCCTGTGTCAGGCGTGCGTCCTAAAGTGGCCTGGTGAGCGGCACGGGCGGGTCAGGGAGCAACTTCGCTCACCTGCACGTGCACACCGAGTACTCCATGCTCGACGGCGCCGCGCGCCTCGGCGATCTCTTCGGCAAGGCAGCCGACCTCGGCATGCCCGCCCTCGCCATGACCGATCACGGCAACCTCTACGGTGCCTACGACTTCTACAAGACCGCGAAGAAGTTCGGCATCAACCCGATCATCGGACTCGAGGGCTACTACGCGCCGCAGGGTCGCTTCGAAAGGCGCCCCTTCGACTTCGGCGGCGGCTTCGACGAGGGCACGCCGGAGGATCCCGGGGCAGGTCGCGGCAAGCAGAGCTACACGCACATGACCCTGTGGGCCGAGAACACCGCGGGCATGCACAACCTGTTCCGTCTCTCGTCCCTTGCCAGCCTCGAGGGGTACTACCACAAGCCGCGCTTCGACCGAGAGCTGCTCGAGCGCTACGGAACGGGGCTGATCGGCACCACCGGCTGCCCGAGCGGCGAGGTCAATCGCTGGCTGCAGGCAGGCAACTATGACAAGGCGCTCGCTGCCGCCGCCGACTTCCGCGACATCCTCGGCGCGGGCAACTACTTCTGCGAGCTGATGGATCACGGCCTCGAGATCGAGACCCGCTTCCGTCACGACCTCCTCAAGATCGCGCGCGCCCTCGATCTTCCGCTCATCGCGACCAACGACCTGCACTACGTGCACGCCTCCGATGCCGATACGCACGACGTGCTGCTGTGCATCGGCACGCGCACCACGATGGACGACCCCAAGCGCTTCCGCTTCGACGCACGCGACTTCTACCTGAAGTCGTCCGAGGAAATGCGCAAGGTCTGGAGCGAGCTGCCCGAGGCCTGCGACAACACGCTGCTCATCGCCGAGCGCTGCCATGTCGAGTTCACCGAGGGCGCGAACCTCATGCCGGCCTTCCCGATCCCCGAGGGGGAGAGCGAGGAGTCGTGGCTGGTCAAGGAGGTCGAGCTCGGCCTGCACAAGCGCTTCGGCGCCGTGATCCCCGAGAACGTCCGCAAGCAGGCCGAGTACGAAGTCGGCGTCATCTGCCAGATGGGTTTCCCCGGCTACTTCCTCGTGACCGCTGACCTCGTGAAGTACGCCAAGGACAACGGCATCCGAGTGGGCCCGGGCCGAGGTTCGGCCGCCGGCGCGATGATCGCCTACGCCCTCGGCATCACCGAGCTCGACCCGATCAAGCACGGCCTGCTGTTCGAGCGCTTCCTGAACCCCGAGCGCGTCTCCATGCCCGATATCGACATGGACTTCGACGAGCGCCGTCGCTCCGACATGATCCGCTACGCCACGCAGAAGTACGGCGAGGAGCGCGTCGCGCAGATCATCACCTACGGCTCGATCAAGGCCAAGGCCGCGATCAAGGACTCCGCCCGCGTGCTCGGCTACCCGTACGCCCTCGGCGACCGCATCACCAAGGCGATGCCCCCATCGGTGATGGGCAAGGACATCACACTCGCGGGCGCCTTCGACCCGAAGGACTCCCGCTACGGCGAAGCCGCAGAGTTCCGTGCGCTCTACGAGGCCGATGCCGATGCGCGCCGAGTGGTCGACACCGCCAAGGGCCTCGAGGGCCTCAAGCGACAGCCGGGCGTGCATGCCGCCGGCGTGATCCTGTGTCGCGAGCCCCTGCTCGACGTCGTGCCGATCTGGCGTCGTGAGCAAGATGGCGCGGTCATCACCCAGTTCGACATGGGTGCCTGCGAGAGCCTCGGCCTGCTCAAGATGGACTTCCTCGGCCTGCGTAACCTCACCGTGCTCGACGACTGCCTGCGCTACATCGAGAGCAATCGCGGCGAGACCATCGTGCTCGAGGAGCTCACCCTCGACGATCCGGTCACCTACGAGCTGCTCTCGCGCGGCGACACCCTCGGCGTGTTCCAGCTCGACGGCGGCCCGATGCGCGCGCTGCTGCGCTCGATGCAGCCCGACAACTTCGAGGATATTTCCGCCGTTCTCGCGTTGTACCGACCCGGCCCGATGGGCGCCAATGCGCATAACGACTACGCCGACCGCAAGAACGGCCGCAAGCCCGTGGTGCCCATTCACCCCGAGCTGGCCGAGCCGCTGGCCGACATCCTGGGCGATACCTACGGCCTGATCGTGTACCAGGAGCAGGTCATGGCGATCGCGCAGAAGCTCGCGGGCTACTCGCTCGGCGCCGCCGACCTGCTGCGCCGAGCCATGGGCAAGAAGAAGAAGGAGATCCTCGAGAAGGAGTTCGTGCCCTTCCACGACGGCATGGTCGCCAATGGCTACAGCCTCGATGCGATCACCAAGCTCTGGGAAATCCTCGTCCCGTTCTCCGACTACGCGTTCAACAAGGCGCACACTGCCGGCTACGGCCTCGTGTCGTACTGGACGGCTTATCTCAAGGCGAACTATCCGGCCGAGTACATGGCGGGCCTGCTCACCTCGGTGAAGGACGACAAGGACAAGTCGGCGATCTACCTCAATGAATGCCGCCGCATGGGCATCAAGGTGCTGCCACCCGATGTCAATGACTCCGACTTCGACTTCACCCCGCGCGGCACCGATATCCGCTTCGGGCTCTCGGCCATCCGCAACGTCGGTGCCAATGTCGTCGACTCGATCATCGCCACGCGCAAGCGCGTGGGCCGTTTCAACGACTTCAACGACTTCATCGCCAAGGTCGAGGGCTCGGTCTGCAACAAGCGCGTCGTCGAGTCGCTGATCAAGGCCGGTGCCTTCGACTCCCTCGGTCATACCCGCAAGGGGCTCGTGCAGGTGCATGAGTATGTCGTCGACACCGCTGTCGACATCAAGCGCGCCGAGGCCATCGGCCAGTTCGACCTCTTCGGCGGCCTCGATGCCGAGGCCGAGAACTCACTCGTGCCCACCGTCGAGATCTCGTCAGGCGAATGGGAGAAGTCAGTGCTGCTCGCGCACGAGCGCGAGATGCTCGGCCTGTATGTCTCCGATCATCCGCTGCACGGCACTGAGCACGTGCTGGCCACCATGACCGATCGCACCATTGCCTCATTGCTCGCCGACGAGCGCACCGACGGCACGGTCGTCACGGTCGGCGGCCTGGTCACCGGCGTGCAGCGCAAGACCACCAAGCAGGGCTCCGCGTGGGCGATCCTCACTCTGGAGGATCTCGAGGGCTCGGTCGACGTCATGGTCTTCCCGGCCAGCTATCAGGCGGCCAGCACGCTGCTCGTCGATGACGCAGTCATCATCATCCGCGCCCGCGTCGATCGCAGTGACGAGGATGGCCTGCGCCTGGTGGCGATGGAGGTCAGCGCACCCGACATGAGCGAGGCCACGAGCGGCCCGGTGAAGCTGTCCATGCCGGCGACCCGGTGCATCCCGCCACTCGTCGAGCGTCTGAAGGAGGTACTCGGCGGTCACCCCGGAACCACTGAGGTGCACCTGATGCTCACCGGTGGCTCCAAGACCACCGTGCTCAAGCTCGACGACAAGCTGCGCGTCACGCCGTCACCGTCCCTCTATGGCGACCTCAAGGCATTACTGGGGCCGTCATGCCTGAGCTGAACGAGAGGTCGGTTGCCCGTCGGGCCTCGGCAGTGCTGGTCGCCGGGCTGATCTCCGCCGTAGTCCTCGGTGCGGCACTCGGCGTCGTCTGGTGGAAGCTGGCACCGCGCGTCTCGGTCATCGTGAAGTCAGGCGAGACCTGGCCCGCGAACTACCAGCCCGATGAGTACCTCGGCGCCGATGTCGCCTTCGGCGCACTGGCGCTGCTCGCCGGACTCGGCCTGACCATCGCACTGATCTACATGCGCCGCGAGCACCTGCTCTCGACCCTGGCCTCTGCGGTGCTCTCCGGTCTCATCGGCTCGGTGCTGATGTGGGTGGTCGGCACGCGCCTCGGCAGTGTCGATATCTCCGGTCTCTCGGGCACCGAGGAGGTCACGATCGACGCACCTCTGCAGCTCACGCTGCCCGCGATGATCATGATGTGGCCGCTCACCGCCGCAGTCGTGATCTCCATCGTGGCCGCAGCCGACTGGTTCGCCGCCGCGCGTCGTCGCAATCTCGAAGACGAGCCGTTCTCGATCTGAGGCATCGACTGCCCGGACGCTGAATGCATGCGTCGCGCAGTATGTGCTGGATTTGGGCATCCGGATCACGCACGGTGGGTTAGCCCCACCCGAGGCTCGTCATCGGGGCTCGCGCGCCTCACAGTGTTGAGGTGACGAACTCGGCAGTGCGCAGATCCGTGTGGCGGGCATGCCTCTTCGTCATGTTGAGCCTGCTACTCGTCGCCACCAGCAGCGCCCAGGGTGCGGCCGCGGCCGACGGCTCTACGTCCGTCAGCACCGTGCGCACCCTTACGTTCAGCAACGACCCCAATTTCGCCTGCAGCACGGTCAATCAGTCGAACACCCTCACGGCCGTCGATGACGCGATCACCTATGCCCAGGCGGCCAAGGCCTACTTCGACAACGGATACCGAGGCGCTCGCTACATCACGTGGTTTGGTGACTATGACGCCACGCGGTGGAGCACTGCGGCCACTCGCGTCAGCAGCATTCACGCAGCGCTGGCCGAGCAGAACCTGGTCTTCAAGTGCCCCCAGACCGCGCCTAATGACTGCGGCTCCGGGACGTATGGATGGGTCAATCCGAATGCTCCATACGAGTACTACCTGTGCAGCACCTTCTTCAATTCGCCTGCCACCGGCACTGACTCACGTGCGGGCACCCTCGTCCACTTCACGTCCCAGTTCAATGCTGTCGCCGGCGCGCAGTCGTACGTCTTTGGGCAATCGGCAGCCCAGGCACTTGCAATCTCAAATCCCGCAAACGCGGCGCTCAACGCTGACAACATCGAGTACTTCGCCGAGAACAACCCTGCCATCGCCGTGGCGGTGACATCCGTGGCCGTGAGCCCGACGTCTGCGTCGATGTACGTGGGTGAGAGCACGTCGCTGACAGTGTCTGTCACTCCGACGAATGCCGATAACCAGAATCTTGTCTGGACCTCGAGTGACGTGAGCATTGCCACGGTGTCGAGCAGTGGGTTGGTCTCCGGACTCGCCGAGGGCGCCTCGACCATCACCGCCACGAGTGTTGATGGGTCGCATGTCGGTACCAGCACGGTGACCGTGGCCGTCCGTCCTCCCGCACCAAACCCACCTGCTGCCCCGGCGTCGACTCCCGCGCCCACTCCGACACCCTCGCCGAGTGCCACAACCGCGACCGAGCCCTCGGCTCAGCCCACGGTGGCACCGGAAACCGCGACCCCCGTCGCCTCGATGCCCACTGCTCAGCGGTGGACTCAATCGCGAATCAGGGCAATGCGAGCGCCCGAAATCAGGGCGCTGACAGCCGGGGATGTGGCGGCCATGCGCCCTCGAGTCTTCGCGGCCTTCAGAGTGTCGCAACTCGGATACCTGCGACCTACGGTGGTGCTGAGCCTGCGTCCAGCTCACATCCAGGCCCTGTCGACGGCACAGATAGGAGCGCTGGAGCTGGAGCCCCGTACCCGTCTGCTTAGCCAAGCCCAGCGGCTCGCTGTCGCCCGTGTCCTTCGCGTTCGCTGACTCCGCGGTGCGCGTGGGAGGCGCGGACTAATTCACCGAGCCGCTGCCGACGCTCAGGTCGATGGCGGGCAGCGCACTGAACAGCGATATCAGCGCGTTCTCGCGGTGCAGGAGCCGGCAGGCAAGGCGCAGTCGTGCGGCCGTGTCGGGAATCGCGAGCAGCTGCTGGCGCTCCTCCATGCCGAGCACCATGGCGGCGGTGATCAGGTAGCTGATGACCGTGGCGTCCTCGGGCATCTCCTCGTCACCCATGTCAATGTCGATGTCGTCGGCATCGCTCATCTCGAACTCCTCGCCGAACTGGCCGCTGAGCAAGCCGCGATAGACGCGGAAGTGACGCAGGGCCTCGCGCACGAGGGGGCCGTTGGTGCCCGAGTCGATCTCGTCGAGGTACTCGACCTCGGCCATGAGCAGGGGAGCGCTGTTATCCCAGGTCGGGCCCGGGGCCACGGCATGTAGCCGGAATCGGCGTGAGCCGACCGTGACGATGTCATAGGAGCCGTCGTCGTTCGCCTCGGTCTCGCGAAGGATCACGCTCGTGCCGATGGGGTAAAGGGCGTCGATGCCCTCGGTCACGGGATCATGGCCCTCGCGCACGGCGATGATGCCGAATTCACGCGTCTCCGAGTCAGGGCGCACGAGGAGATCGGCCACCAGGCGCCGGTAACGGGTCTCGAAGATGTGGAGCGGAAGGATCAAGCCGGGCACGACCGTGACATTGAGCGGAAAGAGGGGCAGCGACTCGGTCGGATGCTCTCTCATCCGATCAGCGTAAACTGGTAATCGTGATCAGGCGCATCGACCTTCGTGGTTCCTCGGCAGATCCGCGCTCGGTCCTCCCGCGCGCGGTCATGGATGTCGCCGACGCCACCGAGCACATTCGCCCGATCCTGCTCGATGTCCGCGACGAAGGGGCACCGGCGGTCATCCGCTGGTCGCAGAAGCTCGACGGCGTTGCCCCGGCCTCGATCCGCGTGCCGGTGGAGAAGATGGCCGAGTGCGAGGCTGCACTCGATCCCGAGGTGCGCGCCGCGCTGCTCGAGTCGATCGCTCGTGCGCGCACGGTGCACCGCGATCAGCGCCGCTCCGACCACACCACCACTGTCGTGCCCGGCGGTACGGTCACCGAGCGCTGGCTGCCTGTCGAGCGCGTGGGCCTGTACGTGCCCGGCGGCCGCGCGGTCTACCCGAGCAGCGTCATCATGAACGTGGTCCCGGCTCAAGAGGCCGGCGTCGAGTCGCTCGTCGTGGTCTCGCCCCCGCAAAAGGACTTCGGCGGCTGGCCGCACCCGACGATCCTGGCGGCGTGCTCACTGCTCGGTGTCGAGGAGGTCTATGCCGTCGGCGGCGCTCAGGCCATCGCGATGCTGGCCTATGGCATCGACCTTCCCGACGGCACGCGCTGCGCGCCCGTCGAGCTCGTCACGGGCCCGGGCAATATCTATGTCACCGCCGCCAAGCGCGCCCTGCAGGGCATCATCGGCATCGACTCCGAGGCTGGCCCGACCGAGGTCATGGTGCTCGCCGATGACTCCGCCATTCCCGCACACGTTGCTGCTGACCTCATCAGCCAGGCCGAGCACGATGTGCTGGCCGCTGCGGTTCTCGTCACGGACTCGGTAGAGCTCGCTGACGCCGTGCAGGTCGAGATCGATCGCCAGATCACGCTGACCAAGCACTCCGATCGCATTCGCGAGTCACTCGGCGGCACGC
>JBJSWO010000102.1:0-8681 GCA_046085905.1 Actinomycetes bacterium
GAGAAGTGCAGGTGGAATCCGCTGCCGCCCTCGTCTCCCCAGGGCTTGCCGATGAACGTGCTCATGACGCCGCGGCGATTGGTGATGTCCTTGACGGCGGTCTTGAACAGGAAGGTGCGATCGGCGGCGTCAAGTGCATCGCCGTGCCACAGGTTGATCTCGTACTGCGACGGGCAGAACTCGTGATTGCCGGCAAAGGCACCTATGTTCAGGCGGTCGAGCATGCGCAGCAGGTGCAGGAAGGTTCCGTCAGGGTCAACCAGGGAGCCGGTCTGGTAGACGCGACCGGTCTTGTTGAGGATGCGCTCCCATTCACCATTCGGCTTGTGCGCAAAGTAGAACTCGAGCTCCGGGCCGACGACGGGCAGAAGACCGAGTGCCTTGTACTCCTCGATAATGCGACGTAGCAGTGAACGAGGCGCGATCGCATTCGGGGAGCCGTCGGGCTCGTCGATATCGGCGATCGCGTAGGCCACTCCCTCCTCCCACGGCATCGGGCGGATCGTCGACGCATCGAGACGCGAGACCATGTCGGAGAGGCCGTCCTGCAGGCTGCCGTGGCCGTCGAGCACATCACCGCGGGTCGTGGTTGTCCAGGTCGCCTGGCAGAAGGCCGGGCCGTGACCGGCCGCACGCTCGAGCTGCGAGACCGTGATGTCCTTCGAGCGGGGAAGGCCGAGCACGTCGGGCCAGAGCAGGCGGAGAATGTCGATGCCCTGGGTCTCGAGGTCCCTGCGGACGTCTGCCAGATCCTGCTGCATGTGCTGCCCCTTGTCGCCGTTGCCTGTCGTGCGCAGTGCCCGTATCGTGGGAGATCGTTCGGCCCCCAACGATTTCGAAATCCTATGTCGAATCGTGCTCCCTCGGGGCCTGTTTGGGAGAGGATTTGCCGCATGCGCGTCCTATTCATGCAGCACGACGCCTTCAGTCCGCCCCGATTGGTATCGGAGCGCTTCGCCGAGCTCGGGTTCGAGGTAGTCGAGGAGCTCATCGTCGAGGCCGCTCACTACAACACGCCCGGCATCGTCACCTACGAGTTCCCCGACCCCACCAACTTCGATGTCATCGTGCCGATGGGCTCGCCCTGGGGAGCCTGGGACGACGAGCAGATCGGCGGCTGGCTGCTGCCCGAGCTGGAGTGGCTGAAGACGGCTGATGAGCACGGCGTGCCCGTGATGGGAATCTGCTTCGGCGGCCAGCTGCTCGCACGTGCGCACGGCGGAAGCGTCGGGCGAGCACCCGACTGCGAGATCGGCTGGACAAGCGTGTGGAGTGACGACGAGTCACTCGTGCCCCCGGGCCCGTGGTTCTCGTTCCACTACGACCGGTGGACCCTGCCACCGGAGGCCACGGAGATCGCGCGCACCTCGCGCGCCTCGCAGGCCTTCACCTTGCGCAAGAACCTCGCGCTGCAGTTCCATCCCGAGCTCACCGGCGACATGCTGCAGGGCTGGTACACCTCACCGGGCGACGGCCGCGACCTGATCATCGCGGACGGCCAGGATCCTGACGTGCTGCTTGCCTACGCCTACGCCGAGGAGCAGAAGGCTCAGGCGCGTGCGCATGCGCTTGTCGACAGCTTCCTGACGAAGGTCGCCGGGCTCGGGCATCTCGTCCGCGACTGATCACCGACACGACGAAGGGCCGGCGAGTTCTCGCCGGCCCTTCGTCTGCGCTGGAGTGAACTACGCCTTCTTCACCGGCAGGCGCTTGAAGCCGTGCACGAAGTTGCTCAGCACGTAATCGGCATTGCCATTGGGCATCAGGTCGACGTCACGCGACAGGAGATCCTCGAACATGATCTGGATCTCGAGGCGTGCGAGCGAGTTGCCCAGGCACATGTGCGGGCCGCCGCGACCGAAGGACATGTGCTCATTCGGATGACGCTGCACGTCGAACTTGTAGGGGTCGGCGAAGATCTCCTCATCACGGTTGCCCGAGCCGAACCACACGACCACCTTGTCACCGGCCTTTATCTCCTGGCCGTTGAGCATCGCGTCGTGGCGGGCCGTGCGCCGGAAGTGATGCACCGGGCTGGCCATGCGCAGGAACTCCTCGACGGCCCACGGAATCAGCTCGGGCTTCTCGCGCAGGATCGCGAGCTGATCCGGGTTGGCCATCAGGTTGTTCATGGTGTGAGTGATGGTGTGACGGGTGGTCTCATTGCCCGCGATCACGAGCAGCAGGAAGTAGTTACGGAAGTCACGCGCATCGATCGGGATGCCGTCGGAGGGCTCGGTGTTGAGCAGCACCGATACGAGGTCGGTGCCGTTGCCGCCCTTGCGACCCCAGGCCAGCTCGTAGCCGTACTTGAACACTTCGAGCGCGGCCGGCGAGCGGAAGGGGAGATCGCGGTACATCTCGCTCTCCGGGCTGTCGGCGAGAACATCGGCATGCTCGGGATCCTGATTGCCGACCATCTTGTTGCCCCACTTGATCAGCTGAGGAATGTCGGACTCCGGCACGTCGAGCAGCTGCGCGAGCACGCGGATCGGGAAGTCGGCCGCGACATCAGCGACGAAGTCGAACTGATCCTTCGCGAGGGCACGATCGAGGGTGGTCGCGGTGATGCCGCGAAGGAAGGTCTCGTACCCGGCAAGGGCGCGCGGGGTGAACTGCGGCTGCAGCATCTTGCGCAGTGCGCGATGGCGGCTGCCGTCGGTCTCGAGGATCGACTTGCGGATCTCGAGCTGGCGGGTGTCGAGCTCCTCGAGATTGGCGGCGCCGATCTCGCTCGAGTACGTCTCGGTGTCGCGCAGGACATCGACGATGTCGTTGTAGCGGGTGACCGACCAGAAGCCCGAGTTCGGGGCCTCCTCCACGTTCCAGTGGATGGGGTCGTTCCTGCGAAGGTCCTCGAAGACCTGCCAGGGCGCACCGTCAGCGAAGAGGCTGAGATCAGCCAGGGTGACGTCGGTCAGCGTGCTCATGAATCCTCCGGAACTTAAGATCGTTCGGGTCCGAACTATCTGCGTACTGTAGACCGATGTGGCGATTCATGTGAAGTGTTGCCAGACTTGGCCCGATAATTCCTGAAGGCGAACCACGCTGATCGACACCGCATTCCTCAGACGGGGGCCAGATGCCAGGGCAGCACACGCTCGACGAGACCGAGAGTCAGGTCGCCACGCGCCTGGCGGGCATGGATCTCGACTTCGAGGCCATGGCTGTCACCGCCAACCTCTTCCGGGCCGCCAATGCCGCTCGCAATCACATGGAGCGCACGGTCCTGGCCAAGTCCAACCTGACCTGGACAGCCTTCGTCGTGCTGTGGGTGGCCTGGATCTGGGAGTCCGCGGAGACCCGCGAGATCGCCTCGGAGGCCGGCGTCTCCAAGGCCACCCTGAGTGGCGTACTCACGACCTTGGAGGGCCGCGGCTTCGTCGAGCGCAAGCGCGGCGAGAAGGACGGCCGCCTGGTCACGGTCGAACTGACCGCCTCGGGCAAGCGACTGATGAAGAAGCTCTTCCCGGAGTTCAACAAGGCCGAGCGTCACGTGGTGCGCGATATCTCCTCGGCGGAGCAGCCGGTTGCGGCCGACATCCTGCGCCGCATTACCCAGGCCGCGAACTAGGCGCCCGCTGCCTCCTGCACGAGGCGCCGCATCAGCTGCCGCTGGTGCTCATCACTGACATAGGTGTCCTCCGGATGCCACTGCACGCCGACTGTCCACGCCTTCGCATCGGCGACGACAGCCTCGACGATTCCGTCGGCCGACATGCCCACGACGGTGAGCCCCTCGCCCACCCGCTCGATGGCCTGGTGGTGGTAGCAGGAGGCCGCGACGAGGGAATCGGCGATGCCCAGGGCATCCGAGCCCTCGCTCAGGGAGACGTCATGGACGACATGACGATGGTGATCGGGCATGTCGACCACGAGGGTGCCTCCGGTCACGACATTGAGCACGTGAAGGCCGCGGCAGACGGCCAGCATCGGGATGCCCTGCTCGAGGCAGTAGCGGGTGAGGGTGAAGTCGGATTCGTCCTGCATGTCGTCCATGTCGTACAGGGTCGGGTCGTCATCGCCCTTCCCGTAGCGGGTCGGGCGGATGTCCCCGCCGCCCGGCAGCAGCACTCCCTCGAATCCACGGAGCCGCGACCCCCATTCGAGGGCATCCGGGTCGCTGCCCGGCAGCAGGGTCATCGGGTCGCCCCCCGCCTCCCACACGTACTCGAGCAGCGCCCGAGAGCTCACCAGGCCGCGGTAGCGCAGTGCACTCGCCGACTCGGTGAATCGGCCCAGGATCGCGATGCGCGGACGGGTCACAATTCCTCCAAAGACTGGTGGGCGAACCCGTAATCCGTTAGGGTCCGAACGATCTAGAATTCGGATCAGCATACTTTCCGAGCGACGAATGCGAGCACAGATGTCGACAGCCACCGTTGCGGGCGTCACGGTTGATACCCGGCACTGGATCGGGGGTCAGCGCGTCGCCTCGGCCGAGACCTTTGACAGCGTCTCTCC
Source organism: Actinomycetes bacterium (assembly GCA_046085905.1). Classification (GTDB taxonomy): domain Bacteria; phylum Actinomycetota; class Actinomycetes; order S36-B12; family S36-B12; genus CAIKZY01. Next base: position 4,465 of record JBJSWO010000102.1, read on the forward strand.
CATCGATGGCACGGTCATCGCGCAGGTCAGCCGCGGAGGTCGCGCCGAGGCCGATGCCGCCGTCGCCGCCGCTAAGGCCGCCTTCCCCGCATGGGCCAGGCTCAGCCCGCAGGAGCGCGGCGCGATCCTGCACAAGGTCGCCGACAACATCGAGGCGCACATCGAGGAGCTCGCCCAGCTCGAGACCCACGACAACGGCTCGCTCCTGCGCTCGCACCGCCGTGGCGTCATGCCCCGCGTCGTCATGAACATCCGCTACTTCGCTGACTACGCGATGAACGATCTCCAGCACCCGGAGTTCGAGACGCGCGGGCATACCAACCACGTCACCTGGGATCCCTCCGGCGTCGCCGTGATCATCACCCCGTGGAATGCGCCGCTGATGCTCGCGACCTGGCGCATCGGCCCGGCACTCGCCTCCGGTGACACCGTCGTGCTGAAGCCACCGGAGTGGGCACCGCTCACTGCCTCGTACTTCGCGCAGCTCGCGCACGAGGCAGGCCTTCCCGCCGGCGTGTTCAACGTCGTGCAGGGTTTCGGCGTCGAGGCCGGAGCGCCGCTGACCGAGAATCCCGATGTCTCGCGCATCTGCTTCACCGGCTCGGTGCCCACCGCGAAGGCTGTCGCGCGGGCGGCCGCCGAGAACTTGATCCCGTGCTCCTTCGAGCTCGGCGGCAAGAGTCCGACGGTCATCCTTGACGACGCTGATCTCGATCTCGCGGTCGAGCTCGCGATCGAGCAGTACGACAACGCAGGCCAGGTCTGCCTCGCCGGCACGCGACTGTTGGTGCAGAAGGGCATCGCCGGGGCCTTCGCCGCGAAGTTCGCAGAAAGAGCAGCGCAGATCAAGCAAGGCGATCCGCGTGACGAGGAGACCCAGATCGGGCCGAATATCCACCTCAAGCACGTCGAGCGCGTCACCGGCTTCATCGAGCGCGCGAAGGCCGATGGCGCCACGATCGCCTACGGCGGCGAGGTCAACACCGAGCTCGGCACGCACTACATCAGGCCGACCCTCGTCATCGATGCTCCGGCCGGCAGCGAGATCCTCACCCAGGAGGTCTTCGGCCCGGTGCTCACCATGCAGACCTTCGACACCGATGAGGAGGGCCTGGCACTCGCCAATGGCACCGAGTTCGGTCTCGCGGCCTGTGTTATCAGCGGTAATCGAGAGCGCGCCGAGGCCTTCACCAAGTTCCTCGTCGCTGGCACGATCTGGGTGAACTGCTTCTTCGTGCGCGACCTCTCGGCACCCTTCGGCGGATCGAAGCGTTCGGGCATCGGCCGCGAGGGCGGCCTATGGTCGTTCGACTTCTACGCCGACGTGAAGAACACCGTGTTCGCGCCGAACGGATGGAAGCAGTAGTCATGGGTGAGGTAGTCGCAGCCGGCCTGCTGTCGCATGTGCCGACCATCATGCTGCCCGAGGCCACGCGTCTCGAGCTGAATGAGGGCAAGGAGATCTCCCTCGTGCCGGCCCTGAAGAAGCTGCGCCGCGACGTCTTCGACACCTACGACTACGACACCGTGCTGCTGCTCGACTCGCACTGGTTCACCACTGTCGAGTTCGTCATCACTGCGCACGATCGTCGCTCGGGCCTCTTCACCGCCGAGGAGCTCCCTCGCGGCATGTGCCGGATCCCCTACGACTGGAAGGGCGATCCGGAGCTCGCGCACCTGATCGCCGCCGAGAGCGCGAGCGCCGGCACCTGGATCACGGCAAACGACGATCACTACCTGCCGCTCTACTACCCCTCGGTGAATATCTGGAGCTACCTCGGCAAGGGCAATGACGAGAAGGCCTGGATCTCGATGAGCGTCTGCCAGACAGCCGACACCGAGGACTTCCTGCGCGTGGGCCGCGCGATCGGTGAGGCGATCCGCAAGAGCGATCGCAAGGTGATCATCATCGCGACCGGCTCCCTCTCGCATACGTTCCACAGCCTTCGCCACATTCGCGAGCATTCAGAGGTCGAGCGCTCCGATCCGAAGTACCTCTTCAGCGATAAGGCTCGCGGCATGGATCTCGAGCGCCTCGACTGGTTCAAGGCGGGACGCCATGATCTCGTGCTCGACACGATGGACGAATTTCTGACAGTGCGCCCCGAGGGCAAGTTCGCGCACTACCTGATGATGGCCGCCGCGCTCGGCGAGCGCGATTTCTCCGCGCCCGGCGTGCAGATCAGCGACTATGAGAACTCCATTGGCACGAGCCAGGTGCATGTCTGGTTCGATCGACCCGACACCGGCTGGACAACTCGAAGGGCAGAAGCGTGACCGAATACCGAAGGATCCTCCTTGAGGGCGCACCCGTGCAGGTCGTGCGCGATGGCGAGAATCTCGTCGCGGGTGACGGCCGCGTGGTCGCGATCGCCGATGCGATTCACCTGCCCCCCGTCGAGCCGACCAAGATCATCTGCGTTCACCTGAACTACGACTCGCGTACTCAGGAGTTCATGACCAAGCTGCCGCCGGCACCCACCTACTTCCACAAGCCGATCACGGCACTCAACTCGCACAACGGTGCAGTCGTGCGCCCGAATGGCTGCAAGTGGCTGAACTACGAGGGTGAGATCGTCATCGTCATCGGCAAGACCTGCCGCAATATCTCGCCCGACGAGGCCGGCGAATACATCGCCGGCTACACGATCGGCAATGACTACGGGCTCCATGACTTCCGCGATACCGATGCCGGCTCGATGCTGCGCGTCAAGGGCGCCGACACCCTCGCGCCGATCGGCCCCGGGCTCGTCACCGACTGGGACTTCCACGACAAGCGCATCCGCACCATCGTGAACGGCGTCGTGAAGCAGGACTCCACGACCGCCGAGATGGAATGGGACATGCACTACCTGGTCGCCGACATCGCGCGCACCATCACTCTGGTGCCCGGCGACATCCTGTTCTCCGGCACCCCGGCGTTCTCTCGCACTGTCTACCCCGGTGACGTCGTCACCGTCGAGGTCGAGGGTCTCGGTTCGCTCACCAACGTGATCGTGGAGGGCCCGACCCCCATGCGCACCGACGTCGGCGCGCAGCCGACCGAGAGCGAGGAGGTCATCTCGACCGCAAAGGGCGGCGACTGGGAATTCCGCGGCATCCGCACGCCTTCGAAGGATCTCTACCCGTCAACCGTTGAGGAGAAGCAGCAATGATCAAGGTCACGATCGACATGGACAAGTGCCAGCACTACGGCCAGTGCTGCTTCGAGGCCCCTGATGTCTTCTCCCTCGATGATGCCGGCCACATCGTCCACGTCGCGGAGGTCGCCGACGATCGTCGCGCAGATGTGGAGAGCGCAGCTGACGTCTGCCCGATGCAGGCCATCGAGATCTCCTAGTCATGGCCGGCGTCGTCATCATCGGCGCAGGCCTGGGCGGCCTGCGCGTAGCGGAGACACTGCGCGCATCAGGTTATTCAGGTGAGGTCACCATCGTGGGTGACGAGATCCACCTGCCGTACAACCGGCCGCCACTGTCGAAAGAGGCCCTCGCGGGCGGGGTCGAGGTCGCCGATCTCGAGTTCCGCCGCAAGGCTCACGTTGACGACGTCACCTGGAAGCTCGGCTCGCCGGCAGTCACCTCCAGCATCAAGGAGGGAACGGTCACCCTGGCTGACGGAACCGTCCTGCAGTTCGATGCACTTGCCGTAGCCGCAGGCATTCGTCCGCGCCGCTTGCCGATCCCCGGCCCGCAGGCCGGCCGCGGCGTGCTGCGCACGGCCGAGGATGCCCGTGAGCTTCGCGCCGCACTCGTTCCTGGCGCGAAGGTGCTCATCATGGGCGCCGGCTTCATCGGCTGCGAGGTCGCCGCGACCGCTCGCAAGGTCGGCTGCGAGGTGAATGTCGTCGCTGTCGATGCGGAGCCGATGATTCGCCCGCTCGGTGCCGAGCTCGGTGCCGGAATGCGCCGGCGTCACGAGGCCCATGGCGTGAACTTCCATCTCGGCCGCACCATTACTGCGTTCAACGGTACCGACCACGTCGAGTCGGCCACACTCGACGACGGCACCGTGCTCGAGGCCGACATCGTCGTGGAGGCCGTGGGCTCCGTGGCGAACGTCGAGTGGCTCGATGGCAATGGCCTCGATCTCGGCGACGGGCTCTCGGTTGATGACGCGATGATCGTCGAGGGCACGACCAACGTCGTGGCCGTCGGCGATATCGCCCGCCATCACAATTCGCTCTTCTCCGGCCCCAAGCGCCGTATCGAGCACTG
>JBJSWO010000103.1:0-8292 GCA_046085905.1 Actinomycetes bacterium
GCTCGATGACCGGCATCCGCGCAGGCAGGGAACGCTGCGTGATCAGGCCCTGGAGGCGACGATCGCCGAGGGCACCGCGCTCGGCGTCATCGCCGCGGGCTCGCTCACGACGGCCGGGCGCGCGCTGCTCGGCGCCGGTGATCCGATCGCGGCTATCACCTCGTGGCTGCCCGCCGAGATCGATCACGTGCTGCTGCAGGGCGACATGACAATGATCGCCCCCGGTCCGCTCACTGCGTCACTGTCCCGACAGCTGCGCGTGCTCGCCGATATCGAATCGCGCGGCCACGCCACGACGTACCGCATCACCCCCGACTCCATTCGTCGCGCACTCGACATCGGCTGGGACTCCGAGGGAATTCAGGAGCTGCTCACCGCAGCCTCGGCCACGCAGCTGCCGCAGGCTCTCGTCTATCTCATCGACGACACCGCGCGCCGGCACGGGGCCGTGCGCGTGGGCACGGCGATGTCGTACATCCGCTGCGATGAGCCGGGCACCCTCGCCACGCTGCTGGGTGACCGACGCATGAAGTCGCTGGTCCTGCATCGCATCGCCGGCACGGTGCTCGTCAGTCAGGCGCCGGCCTCTGAGGTGATCTCGACCCTGCGCGAGTGCGGCTTCGCCCCCGCGGCCGAGGCACCCGACGGCACGGTCGTCGTGCGGCGCTCCGATGAGCGGCGGACCGGGACTCCCCGGGGAGCCAAGGCCGTCACGAGCCGCCGTAATCCCGAGACGCTCATCACCGCAGCACTTAAAGCCCTGCGCGCCGGCGAGCGCTCGCAGTCGGCGCCCCGGGGTGCCACGGTCGCCGGGCCGGCCAGTGCCGGTGCCATCCCGCGCAGCAGCAGCGCGGCAATCATGGCCGCGCTCAAGATCGCTATCGCCGACAGCACGCCGATGTGGATCAGCTACGCCGACACCGACGGCACGAATACCGATCAGATCGTCGATCCGATCAGGCTCGGCGGAGGCACGATGACCGCCTTCGATCACCGCACCGAGCAGGTGCGCTCTTTCACTATCGCGCGCATCAGCGGCGTTGCACCGCTCGAGAACTAGACGCGATTCAGTTCGCCAACTCGATCTCCGCGACCTCGCTCGTGAGCTCCTCCAGGTATGCCGGGATCGGATCGACACCGATACCCGGGCCCGTGGGCACGCGCAGCTGGCCATCCTCGAGCACGAACGGCTCGGTGATGTCGACGGCGAAATAGCGCGCAGATGCACTGGTATCACCCGGCAGGGTGAAGCCGGGCATCGCGGCGAGTGCCACGTTGGCCGCACGGCCGATGCCGGTCTCCAGCATTCCGCCGCACCACACCGGGATGCCACGCGAGACGCACAGATCGTGGATGTCGACCGACTCGAGCAGGCCGCCGACGCGAGCGGGCTTGATGTTGATGATGTCGGCTGCCTTGAAGTCGAGGGCTGCTTCAGTGTGGCCGAGGGAGAGGATCGACTCGTCGAGGCAGATGGGTGTCTCGCAGACCGCGGCGATCTCGACATGGCCGACCCAGTCGTACTCTGGCAGCGGCTGCTCGATGAGCAGCATGCCGAACTCGTCGAAGGACTGCAGGTGGCGCACGTCGCTGCGCTGATACGCCTGATTGGCATCGACCTGCAGCGGGATCGTCGGCCAGGCGGCGCGCACGGCGCGGATCGGCTCGAGATCCCAGCCCGGCTGGATCTTGAGCTTGATGCGCTTGTAGCCGGCATCGACATAGCCCGACACCTCCTCGAGCAGTTCGTCGATCGTCTCGTTCTCGGGAATGCCCACCGAGACACCGGCGTCGACGGCCGGCTTGCTCGCACCGAGGAAGTGGGCGAGCGAACGACCCTCGACGCGCAGCCAGGCATCGAGCACTGCGGTCGAGACGGCCGTGCGGGCCATCTCATTGCCCTTGACCTCCTCGAGCTTGCGACGCACCGCCTCGGGATTCGGATCGTGTCGCACCTCGGCGAGACGGGGCAGCAGGAACTCGAGGGTGACATCCCAGGCGCCGTCAGTGTACTCATGCGTGTAGCCGGGCCAGTCCATCGAGACGCACTCGCCCCAGCCGCTGATGCCCGTGTCGGTGATCGCCTCGACGAGGTAGAGATCGCGATGGGTCTCGATGGCCATCGAGGTACGGAAGGGCTTGATCAGCGGCAGGGCCATGCGATGCAGGCGAATGGTGTCGATGCTGGTCATGCGTTCTCCCTTGTCGGTGACGGGTTCTCGGTGAAGACGTACGTGCCGGTCGCGGTGACGCCCTTCATGGTCAGGCCGCGGCCGAAGGCGTCGAGCATCTGCTCGCGCATGCGCAGGCGCCACTCGCGCGCAGCCGAAGGGTCACTCGCGCGCAAGCTCGCGATGTCGTCGGGAGCCTCGATGAGGGTGGCCCCCGCGAAGTCATCGAGCGACAGCGGATCGAGGCCGGTGCGCAGGGCTGTTGCCGCGCGATCACTCGGGAGATCCCAGTTGAGCAGCAGTCGATCGGTCGGATCGTCGAGGTTCACCAGGTCGCCGAGCGAGCCGTACATGTTCACCTCGTAGGCGATGGCCTGCGCGCCGAGCTTGAGCAGGTTCAGCCGCGCATTGCGGCGCATGAGCGGATCGAAGGTCCACTGGACCGAGTCGAGACCCTGGCTCAGGGCCCAGGCACGCTGATGGCTCTTCATCGCCTTGCCGACGCTGCGATTGCGGAACTCCTCGAGCACGGCTGCCGAGTGCGAGTGCAGGTGGTCATGCCAGTGGCCCTTGACCTGCGAGCGGCCCACGACGCCGAAGCACGAGCCCACGGCACGGTCATCGGCATAGGCCACGCACGCGTAACCACCGGCGAAGGTGATCGCGCGCAGGACGTCAGGCTGCACCTGGGTGCCGTCGTAGTCGCCCCACACGGTGTCGAAGACATGACGCACGTCGTCGTAGCCGACGTTTCCGTCGATCAGCTCGACGCGCACGCCCGCGGCATCGGCGTCTGCCTGTGCCTGCACGAGGGCGGAATCCAGTGCATTCGGCATGCCTCCACCGTAGCGGTAGCCTGGAGGGTCGCCGATTCGGATATCGGTGCAGGCGGAGGAGAACGAGAGTGGCCGACGGCCCCCTGATCGTGCAGAGCGACAAGACGCTGCTGCTCGAGATCGACCACCCCCTGGCCGCCGACTGCCGTCGTGCGATCGCGCCCTTCGCCGAGCTGGAGCGGGCGCCCGAGCACATTCACACCTACCGATTGACCCCGCTGGGCCTGTGGAATGCGCGGGCAGCCGGCCACGATGCCGAGCAGGTCATCGACACCCTGATCCGCTACTCGCGCTATCCCGTTCCGCATGCGCTTCTCATCGACGTTGCCGACACGATGTCGCGCTACGGACGCCTGCAGCTGGCCAACCACCCCGTGCACGGCCTCGTGCTGCAGGCCCTCGACACCGCGGTGCTCGAGGAGGTCATCCGGAGCAAGAAGATCGCGCCGCTGCTGGGCACGCGCTTCGACGACACCACGATCGCAGTGCATCCCAGCGAGCGCGGTCACGTGAAGCAGGCACTGGTGAAGCTCGGCTGGCCGGCCGAGGACATCGCCGGCTACGTCGACGGCGAGCGTCACGCGATCGGGCTCGATGCCACCGACTGGCAGCCGCGGCCGTACCAGACCGAGGCGGCCGAGGGCTTCTGGCACGGCGGCTCCGGCGTCGTGGTTCTCCCCTGCGGTGCAGGCAAGACGATCGTCGGCGCCCTGGCCATGGCCCTCGCGCAGGCGACCACGCTGATCCTCGTCACCAACACGGTAAGCGCGCGGCAGTGGCGTGAGGAGCTGCTGCGTCGCACGACGCTGACCCCCGATGAGATCGGCGAGTACAGCGGTGCGCGCAAGGAGATCCGGCCGGTCACCATCGCGACCTATCAGGTGATGACGACCAAGCGACAGGGCATCTACCCGCATCTCGAGGTCTTCGACTCCCGCGACTGGGGCCTGATCATCTATGACGAGGTGCACCTGCTGCCCGCGCCGATCTTCCGCTTCACCGCTGACATCCAGTCTCGTCGTCGTCTCGGTCTCACGGCCACGCTCGTGCGCGAGGACGGCCAGGAGGGCGAGGTCTTCTCGCTGATCGGCCCCAAGCGCTACGACGCTCCGTGGAAGGATATCGAGACCCAGGGCTACATCGCGCCGGCGAACTGCGTCGAGGTGCGCGTGAGCCTGCCCGATGCCGATCGCATGACCTATGCGATGGCCGAGCCCGAGGACAAGTACCGACTCGCCTCATGCGCTCACGAGAAGGTGCGCATCGTCGAGGAGATCGCCGCGAAGCATCCCGATGACCAGGTGCTCGTGATCGGCCAGTACCTCGACCAGCTCGCCGAGCTCGGCGAGCATCTCGATGCGCCGGTCATCACCGGTGCCTCGAGCGTCAAGGAACGCGAGCGCCTCTTCAGCGACTTCCGACATGGCCTGATCCGCGTGCTGGTCGTCAGCAAGGTCGCGAACTTCAGCGTCGACCTGCCCGAGGCCTCGGTCGCTATCCAGGTCAGCGGCACCTTCGGCTCGCGCCAGGAGGAGGCCCAGCGCCTCGGACGCATCCTGCGGCCCAAGTCCGACGGTCGCACCGCGCACTTCTACTCGATCGTCACCCGCGACACCGTCGATGCCGACTTCGCCCAGCATCGCCAGCGCTTCCTTGCCGAGCAGGGCTACGCGTATCGGATCGTCGATGCCGACGACCTGAGCACATTCGAGGTCTAGCGAGCTACCGAGGCTCGAGCACGACCTTTGCATCGACGTCGAAGGCGAAGTCGTCGATCGTGCCCATGCCCGGCAGCGGGATGTGCACGGTGCCCATGCTCGCGCTGCCGATGAATTCCAGCTGAGTCCCGGTGATCGTCAGGGAGAGCCCGAGTGGAAGTTCGATATCGCCCGCTCGCGCAATACCGGTGACTGAGTCGAGTCCGTGGCCGGCACCTCGGTAGCTCAGGTCATGCACCTTGTGCATCGAGATCATGCTGCGCGCAGCGGCCTGCAGCAGGAAGTTGCTCATCCGCATCTTCTCGAGCGCGATGACGAGATCAAGGATGACTCCTGAGTCGTCGATGGTCAGCGATCCATGGCGCACCGGCGCATTCGCCTCGGCCGAGATCAGCCCGAGGCTGCCGCTCTTCAGGCGCACCTCGGCGCCGCGTGCTGACGGGATGCTCCAGGTGCCCTGCATGGGGCAACTATGGCCTAGCCCCGCGAGATGAACGCATTCGGCTGCACGCTGGTGAGCGACGTGTTGCGCCGGATCACGTCGGAGAGGTGAGTGTCCTCGACCTCGCGGAGCTGCTCGCCACGCAGGATCGACTGGTACCAGAGCCGATCACCGTCGCGCAGCCGGGTGAACTGATCGACCATGATCCGCTGGAACAGCGGGCCGACACTCGAGCCCGGGATGTGCTTCTCGGCCAGTCCGCCTACCCAGAGATCGATGTTGTCGACGGTGCCGTAGAGCGCCTTGAGCTGCCGCTGCACGTTGCCGTCCGGGGTGATCTCTCGGAACGAGGTCACCCGAGGCATGCCATAAGCCGCCCGTACCGAGTTGTAGTCGGCAAGACCGTGATCGCGCCCGCGCTGGATGTTCAGCGCAGCCAGATCGAAGCCTCCTGAGCCGGGCGGACCGAAGAGCATGTTGCGAAGTTCATCGACGATCGCGAGATCTACCTCCTGGGTGTTGCCTGATGCCGCGGCCTTCAGGAAGGGATCGATATCCCCAACGCCGTTGGCCTTCGCCGGATCGAAGACTCCGGAGTTGAAGAATGACTCGGCCAGCGAGAGCGGGGGCGCCGCCTCGGACCCGTCGTTGTTGAGCCGTCCGAGTTCGCTGTCGAGCAGGCTGTGTCCGAAGCGATAGGCGGCAGTGGCGAACTCATTCGCGATGGACGGGTTCACGCTCGACCGATAGCCCTGATATGGCCTGATCGCCTGACGGCCGAGCAATGCGGGCAGGAACTCATTGAACGTTATGGCTTGGATCTCCGCGATCACCATTTGCCGGGACGACTGATAGAGCTGCTCATCGGTCCATGATGGGTGAGCCGACGCCTGCAGCGCCGCAAGGCGATTGTGCTCACGCATGAAGAGGGTTTGCAGTGAGATGAGGTCGGGATTCTCATTCGCTCGTACATCTCCCGCTACGTATAGCTTCGAGTCAGGCAGGACGTGCGAGTCGTTCGCGTTCGCCAGGCCGCTGGTGTTGAACGGCAGCATGTTGCCCGTGCTCGTGCGCAGCCGGCCGCCTGTGAAGCTGCGCAGGGCATCCGCGCGTGCCTTGCTCGAGCCGTAGACCTGCGAGCCATCGATGAAGGCGGTAACGGCATTGACCTGTTCGCGCGGATTCGAGGTCGAGGTACCCGTGCCTGCGGCCACGACACTTCGCTTGAGACCGATCGTCTTAGTTCCGGTCGACGCCGGGTCAAACCAGGCATCCCCCGCCGGCACCGAGATCGGCAGCGATTCGGAGCTACCGGATTCCGTCAGGTCGATGTCGTGGTCCAGGAACTGGCCCCACACGTAGACGAAGTCGGAGAGATTGCGGTCATTGACGATGCTCGACTCCTGGGCGCTAAGGGCATTGCTGATCGCGCGGGCGCTCGGGCGCGTGGTTCCTGCTGCGGAGTTGATCCCGTCCGCGTACGCCGACCCGGCCATGCGCAGCAATGCCGTGCCCGCAGAACCGCGAGTGTCACCCGGATACGCGTTGCCCGACCCATCGAAGGAATAGGTCGGGCCCATGACGACGCCCTGCTGCGGAGGGCGCTGATGCGGACGATCCACTCGGCCATGCGGGCGACCGGGATCGGCAAGGGCAGGCAGAGCCGGCAGGGCAAGCCCCAGGACGATGACGGCAACGGTGACTCGGGCGGGGGCGCTGATTCTCATGCCGGCATGGCATCACCCGAGCCTGGGAGTCACCCCAGAGCAACCTGGGAGGTTGCTGTGAATGCCGAAGGGCGGTTCCCCCATCGGGGAACCGCCCTTCGAAAGGTGTAGCCGGACTCCCTAGAAGTCCATGCCGCCCATGTCGCCACCGGGCATGGCCGGTGCTGCCTTCTCCGGCTTGTCGGCGACAACGACCTCGGTGGTGAGGAAGAGGCCGGCGATCGACGCCGCGTTCTGCAGTGCCGAGCGGGTGACCTTGGCCGGGTCGATGATGCCCTTGGCGATCATGTCGACGTACTCGCCGTTGCTGGCATCCAGGCCATGACCCGGGGTGAGCTCGCGGACCTTCTCTGCCACGACGCCGCCCTCGAGGCCGGCGTTCTCGGCGATCTGCTTCAGCGGTGCGCTGACGGCAACGCGAACGATGTTCGCGCCGACTGCCTGCTCATCGGTGAGGCCGAGTGCGTCGATCTTCGGGCCGGCTGCCTTCATCGCCTGGATGAGTGCGACGCCGCCGCCGGCGACGATGCCCTCCTCCACTGCTGCCTTGGCGTTGCGCACTGCGTCTTCGATGCGGTGCTTGCGCTCCTTGAGCTCGACCTCGGTGGCTGCGCCGACCTTGATGACTGCCACGCCGCCGGCCAGCTTGGCCAGGCGCTCCTGCAGCTTCTCGCGGTCGTAGTCGCTGTCGGACTTCTCGATCTCGGCACGGATCTGGTTCACGCGACCGGCGATCTGCTCCTGGTCACCCGAGCCCTCGACGATGGTGGTCTCGTCCTTGGAGACGACGACCTTGCGCGCACGGCCGAGGAGGTCGAGGGAGGTGTTCTCGAGCTTGAGACCAACCTCCTCGGAGATGACCTGGCCGCCGGTCAGGATCGCGATGTCCTGCAGCATGGCCTTGCGACGGTCGCCGAAGCCCGGAGCCTTGACGGCAGCGATTTTCAGGCCGCCACGCAGCTTGTTGACCACGAGGGTCGCCAGCGCTTCGCCTTCGACATCTTCGGCCACGATGATCAGCGGACGCTGCGACTGGATCACCGCTTCCAGAAGCGGGACCATCGGCTGCAGCGAGGACAGTTTCTTTTCGTGCAGCAGGATGAAGGCGTCTTCCAGTTCCGCGATCATCTTGTCAGCATTGGTGACGAAGTAGGGCGACAGGTAGCCGCGGTCGAACTGCATGCCTTCGACGACATCGAGTTCGGTCTCGGCGGTCTTGGCTTCCTCGATCTGCTGGCGGATCGCCTTCACGCGCGCATCGATGTTCTTCGCGTCGCCGGCGCCGTCGATGATCGTGGTGTTCTCCTTGCCGATCTCGAAGCGCTTGCAGCGGCCGAGGTCCTGCAGGGTCGCCTTCTCGAGCGTCAGGCCGACTTCCTCGGCGATCACGGTGCCGCC
>JBJSWO010000104.1:0-4005 GCA_046085905.1 Actinomycetes bacterium
GTCGCGCGGAGATCTATGAACGACTCGGTATCCCCACTGTGGCCACCGTCGCCTGGACAGCCGGCCAGATCCTCCGACGAGTTCTCCCGATGGGCGCCCAGGAGGAATACCGCGATCCGAGCGGCACGATGTGCCTCGCCGAGGTGCACGTCGGCACCTCATGGATCGGCAAGCCGATCACCGAGCTCGAGAGCGCAACCGGGGCTCGCATCGCCTTCATCACTCGCTACGGTGACGCACTCCTCCCACAGGCCTACACGGTCCTCCAGGACGGGGATCTCATCCATGCGCTGTATGCGCCGGGTGACCGCGAGCAGGTAGAGCGCGTCTTCGAGCACGGACCGGAGGGCTCGTAATGCGCGTCGCAATCGCCGGGGCAGGCAAGGTGGGTCGAGCCATCGCTCGTGAGCTCGTCGGTAACGGGCATGACGTTCTGCTCATCGATCGCGACGGCACCCTGGCCGGCCGCGGCGGAGTCGAGGGCACCACGTTCATCACGGCCGATGCCTGCGAGATCTCCGCACTTGATGAGGCCGGCCTCGCCGACTGCCAGGTAGTCGTCGCCGCCACGGGTGACGACAAGGTCAATCTAGTCATCTCCCTACTGGCCAAGACCGAGTACGGGGTACCCCGAGTTGTCGCCCGTGTGAATCACCCGAAGAACGAGTGGATGTTCGACGAGTCCTGGGGTGTCGACGTCGCGGTGTCCACCCCTCGAATGCTCTCGGCTCTCGTCGAGGAAGCAGTCAGCGTCGGCGACCTCGTTCGACTGTTCACCTTCCGTCAGGGAGATGCGAACCTCGTCGAGATCACGCTGTCGTCGGACTCCCCGGTCGTCGGCCATCGTGTCGGGGATCAGAATTGGCCGACTGACACGGCGCTGGTAGCGATCGTGCGCGGCCCTCGGGTGTTCGCCCCGTCTGCCGATGATCCCCTGGATGCGGGCGACGAACTGCTGTTCGTCGCCTCACCCGATCAAGAGGCCGAGCTACAACGGCTTCTCGGGCACCTCTGAGGCCTTCGCTGCCCGCCTAGCCTCGAGAATCGGCGCGAGTACGCGGTAGGTGAAGTAGGCCGCGGCCAGGAACAACGGCCAGCCCATCACGATCTTGACGATTCCGAGTGCCGTCACCCAACCGGCCAGGTAGAGCGGTGTCTGCACGATCACCCGACCGAAGAAGAGCAGCACCCACAGCCAGCTCGCCGCCGCGTACGTGCGCCGCAACGCAGGCTCACGTCGCCACGCCGTGCCCTCGGAGGCGAGATAGCCCATGGCAATTCCCAGCAGAGGCCAGCGCACGAGGATAGACACCAGAAATGCCGTGCCATAGGCGAGATTGGTAAGCAGCCCCGGCAGGAAGAAGTTCTCGGCTCGTCCAGTCCGCCAGGTGAAGATCGCGGAGACTGCAAGACCGATGAGACCGGCGCCGACCTGCTGGAGCGGCTGCCGACGGATCAGTCGCCAGCCGACGATGACCAGCCCGGCGATGACCGCCGCGATGACCGAAGGCTGCAATTCCTGGCCGGAGATCAGGTAGGCGGTGATGAAGACCATGGTCGGCAGACCGGAATCGATGATGCCTCGCCAGCCGCCGATCGCGCGCTCGAGCAGCAGGCTCTCCGCGCGGACATCGGAAGCCGTCTCGTGATCCGGGACCGGTGAGTGGGCAGCATCGTCGCGCTCGCGATCACTCATGAGGTCGCCGGGAGCAGGAGGTAACGGGGATTGAACACCGTGAGATGACGATCATCGGTCGTGATGCGGCCATGGATGATCATCTTGCGACCAGGCGCGATGCCCTCGATCCTGCGCCGGCCGAGCCACAGGACCCGCAGGCTCCCGGATCCGTCGTACAGCTCGATCTCGAGTGCGGGGATAGAGGTGCGCGGCCGGATTGTCAGCGAGCGCACGGTTCCGCTCACCCGACGCTTGTCGCCGGCCTTGCAGTCGGAGATGCGCGCGATCTCTGCGTAGGCGAGCTCGTCGAGGAGTTCCTCCGCCTCGAGCTCGGCCTGGCTGCGGGTCCAGCGGGTGAGCCGCTCACGCAGTCGAGTCAACGGATCTCCGTGATCTCGGGGCCGCGCTCGAAGGGATCGATCACCGGGACGTTCACGGTTGCCGGTGCGGTCGGGGCATCAGGGAGGCGCATGACAATCGGCGCACCCGCGGCCATCGCCTCGCGGCCTCGCACGACCACGAGAGCCCGCACGACGTTCTCGAGCGCGGCAGCGGCATTGCCCGGCCTCGCCGCAGCGCCGAGGAAGACCGCGCGCAGGAACCACCGCGGCCCGTCGATGCCCGCAAAGCGCGCGGGCACGAGGTGACCTGACTCATCCCTGACCTGAGCATGCAGTTCGGGGCCGAACGGACCCTCGACGACCTCGACGAGGCCACCGGATCCGTTGATGCCCGAGAGGATCTCGCCGAGCACGACCTCCCAGTACCCACCGGACTTCGGAGCGGCATACGGCTGGATCTGCACCGCACCGTCGAAGCCCGCAAAGGTCAGCTGCACGACGTTGCCCGAGGCTTGATCAACCTGAACCTGGACGTCGACGCCCGGCATGCCCGTGACGAGCAGTCCGCCGAGGTTGACTCGTTCGACACCGTCATTGAAATCGATTTCGGCTTCGTCCCACGGACCCTTGCTGCGATCAGTCATGGCACTCATCCTTGCACCTTGGCATGGCCGCCGGTCGAGCCGAATCCCCCGCCGGCCCGATGGGTGCCCGGCAGCTCTGCCACCTCGACGAGTTCCGCCATCTCGACCTGCGAGATGACGAGTTGTGCGATTCGGTCACCATGCGCAATATCAATAGTCTCGTGGAGGTCATGGTTGATGAGGATCACCTTGATCTCGCCGCGGTAGCCCGCGTCGATCACGCCCGGCGCATTGACCATGCCGAGGCCGGCGCGCAGGGCGAGCCCGCTGCGCGGGTGCACGAACGCCGCGAATCCCGCCGGAAGCGCGATCGCCACGCCGGTGGACACCAGTGCCCGCTCACCCGGAGCGATGCTCACCGGCTCGGCCGCGCGCAGATCGAGACCTGCGTCACCGGGATGCTCATAGGCCGGGAGGGGAAGTGACTCGTCAAGCCGCGTGATCAGCACGGGAATGGTCATGGGTTGACGTCCCAGTTCATGCCGGCAGACTCCCCTGCGCGCCAGGCCGGACCGCCATTCGCGCGATCGGCAATCGCCTGCTCAACCTGCTCACGGTTGCCATTCTCGAGGAAGTGCTCGATGGGCACCTGGATGAACAGGGCTGCGGCGCGCACCGCGAGCTGGTCGTCCTCGAGAAAGCCCTCGGCGCTGGTGAAGACCTTGCGGCCCTTGATCCCGTCGATCTGCGCGGTGATGCTCAGGGTGGACCCGACAGGAACGGGTCGTCGGTACTCGGTCTCCAATCGGCCGGTCACGACCGGGTAGCCGATCAGCCAGTTCAGGCCCCCGAGGACATCATCGAAAGCCGAGGCCAGCACGCCACCATGTGCGAGGCCGGGTGCTCCCTGATGATTCTCGGTCACGGTGAAGATCCCGTGAACCCGAAGACCCTCGCCGGCGGTCATCCGCATGTGGAGTCCTGTCGGGTGATCCTCGCCGCATCCGAAGCACCAGCGAAAATGCGAGGGGATGACGTCGCCCGGCGCAGGTGCGTGATCAGGCCGCTCGGGGACGACTGCGTCGTCAGGCACCTGGATCACTCTTTGACCCTACTCCAGCGACCCATGAGAGGCTGCGTCCATGAGCAGTGCCGAGATCATCTTTCGCGAGCGACTGACACCCCGACCGTACGTATTCCTCATCGTCGAGGCCTTGATCGCGATGATCTCCATCGCCTACGGAGTGCCCTTCGGCGCAGCAGTGGGATGGATCCTGTTCGCCGGGTCCTCCGTCCTCGCGACCTGGGCCCTCCTGGCAACCTCGCCGATCATCGAGGTGAGCACTACTCATCTGCGCGCCGGGGCTGCGGAGCTCGAGCGCAGGCACGTCGTCTCGGTTCA
>JBJSWO010000105.1:0-4751 GCA_046085905.1 Actinomycetes bacterium
GCCCACCTCCTCGACGAGATCCTCGAGGTGATCACCCAGCGCACGAGCGACAACCCGGTCTTCTACGTGCAGTACGCCCACGCGCGCGTCTGTTCCGTGCTGCGCAATGCCGAGGAACTCGGAATCGACTGGCGCGGCGCCGACTTCGATCCCGCCATGCTGTCGCATGAGCGGGAGGGCGAGCTGCTGCGCGCCCTGGGTCAATTCCCGCGAGTCGTGGCCAGTGCGGCCGAGCTGCGCGAGCCCCATCGCGTGGCCCGCTACCTCGAGGACACGGCAACGGCGTATCACCGCTTCTATGACGCCTGTCGCGTGCTTCCGCGAGGCGATGAGCAGCTCGAGCCCGAGCACATCGCTCGTCTGTGGCTGTGCGCCGCCACCCGACAGGTCATCCTCAACGGTCTCACCATGCTGGGCGTATCCGCGCCCGAGCGCATGTAATCGGCGATGCCCTAGCCTTTCATCGTGGAATCCAACGTCTGGCCGATGCACGCCTCGCGTGATGAGCGCGGCGCCTTGTCCATTGCGGGTGTCGACTGCCGTGATCTCGTCGCCGAGTTCGGATCACCGCTCTACGTGCTCGATGAGCAGCAGGTGCGCGAGACCGCGCGTCGCTATCGGGAAGCATATGAGCGAGCGGGTGCGGGAATCGTCTACTACGCAGCCAAGGCCTTTCTCGCGACTGCAGTGGCGCGATGGGTGCACGAGGAAGGTCTCGGTCTTGACGTCGCCTCTGCGGGCGAGCTCGAGGTTGCCATGCGCGCCGGTGTTCCGGCTGAGCGCATCATCATGCACGGGAACAACAAGTCGATGGCAGATATTGAACGTGCCATCGAGGTGGGAGTCGGTCGCATCGTCATCGACTCATTCGAGGAGATCGTTCGAGTGGCCGATGCGGCTTCCCGAGCCGGGATCGTGCAGCCGGTGATGGTGCGCGTGACAGTCGGAGTCGAAGCGCACACGCATGATTTCATCTCCACCGCCCATGAGGATCAGAAGTTCGGCCTCTCGCTGGCCAACGGCAATGCACTGGAGGCCGTGCGACGCATTATCAAGCTGCCCTCCCTGAACTTCCTTGGCTTGCACTCGCACATCGGCTCGCAGATCTTCGATGCCAAGGGTTTCGAGGTGGCTGCTGAGCGCATCGTGTCGCTGGCCAAGCGAATCTGGGACGACCTTGATGTCGAAGTCGCTCATCTGAATCTTGGTGGCGGGATGGGTATTGCCTACACGCCGGATGACGATCCACTCGATATACCTGTCATGGCTGCGCTCATCGGCGACATCGTTGCGAAGGAATGCGCAAATGCCGGCATCGCGATGCCGGCGCTCGCCTTCGAGCCAGGGCGGGCGATCGTTGGCCCGGCGGGCATCACGCTCTATGAGGTGGGCACCGTCAAGCAGGTGGAACTTGACGAGGGCGGAAGTCGTTCATACATATCGGTCGATGGCGGGATGAGCGACAACATCCGAACAGCGCTCTACGACGCCGAGTACTCAGTTGCTCTGGCTTCACGAGAATCAGTCGCGGCGAAGCAGCTATCGCGAGTAGTGGGCAAGCATTGCGAGTCAGGCGACATCGTCGTGCGCGATGCGATGCTCCCCGATGACATCGTGGCCAGCGATCTTCTCGCCGTGGCTGCAACCGGCGCTTACTGCCGCTCGATGGCCTCGAACTACAACCACTTGCCGAAGCCGGCAGTGGTGTCGGTGCGCGAGGGCAAGGCCTCGGTCGTTCTGCGGCGCGAGTCAATGGAAGACCTCCTACGACTCGACCCGGGCGCCGGCTGATCTCTCAGCCGAACACCCGGGTCGATATGTCGATCCGAACGCGCGTGATTACTCGCGCTCTGAGCCCGCAACGAGCTTCTCGGACATCTCGTCATTGCTCTTGATGAGCTTCCACGCGATGACGGCCACGAGTGCGCCGATGAGCGGTGCGACGATGAACAGCCAGACCTGGCCCATGGCGTCACCGCCGGCGAAGAGTGCCGGGCCGAAGGAGCGCGCCGGGTTCACCGAGGTGCCGTCGAGCGGGATGCCGACGAGGTGCACCAGGGTCAGGGCGAGGCCGATGGCGATACCCGCAAAGCCCGGGGCGGCGACGCGCTCGGTCACGAGAAGGATCACCATCACGAAGGCTGCGGTGAGCACGATCTCGAGGACGAAGGCACCGCCGAGATTGATGGCCCCGTTGTCATAGCTATTGGTGCCCAGACCGCCGGTCTGGTCGGTGACCCCGAGTGAGGAGACGAAGAGCTTCAGGAGGGCACCGGCGGCGATGGCGCCCAGGAATTGGACGATCCAGTAACCCACGGCGTCCTTCATCGGAAACTTGCGTCCGACCACCATGGCCAAGGTCACGGCAGGGTTCACGTGTGAACCGGAAACCGGGCCGATCGCATACGCCACGGCGAGGAGCACCAGTCCGAAGGCCAGGGCCACGCCCACCACGCCATTGCCCGGCCCGTTCTTGTCGACGCCGAGGGCGGCACCGATGCCGAACACCGCAGCTCCGACGGCCAGGAAGACCAGGAGGAAGGTGCCGATGAATTCGCCGATCAGGCGCTTGCCGAGTGAACTGCTCATGGTGCTCTCCTTCACAACATTGGCCCCACAGGCCACTTATGCACCACACGGTAGGGGGGTGGAGCGATGAATCGGGGCAGCCCACGCGGTGCTCCCGAACAGGGGACAGCCGCAGCCGCCCCGACAATTCTTTCGACGGTGTCGAGGAGGGCGGAGCCAGGTTCGCCCTCACGGGCATGACCTGGAAGGCTAGGCCCCGATGCACCAGGCATCCCGACGAAGGAGTGACATGTCCGCGGCCCCGATCACCATCGCCCTCCTGGGCGGCGGCACGGTGGGCGCCGAGGTCGCTCGACTCCTCGTGCGCGATGCGGCCGACTTCGAGCAGCGCGTCGGTGCGCCGGTCAGGCTCACCGCCGTGGCCGTGCGCGATGCGGCCAAGCCCCGTCCGGGCATCGACCCGGCTCTCATCACCGATGACGCCGCTGCCGTGGCCGCCTCGGGCGCCGACATCGTGGTCGAGCTCATCGGCGGAATCGAGCCGGCGCGCACGCTGATCCTCTCCGCCATGGCATCAGGCTCCAGCGTCGTCACCGCGAACAAGGCGCTGCTGGCCGCCGACGGTGCCACCTTGTACGCCGCCGCGGCCCAGCACGGTGTCGATCTCTACTTCGAGGCCTCTGTCGCGGGCGCAATTCCGCTGCTCCGCCCACTGCGGGAGTCACTCGCCGGCGACCAAGTCACCCGCGTGCTCGGCATCGTCAACGGCACCACCAACTTCATCCTGACCAAGATGGATGAGCAGGGTGCCGATTACTCCGAGGTGCTCGCTGAGGCGCAGGCGCTCGGCTATGCCGAGGCGGATCCGACTGCCGATGTCGAGGGTCACGATGCGGCCGCCAAGGCCGCGATTCTCGCGGAGCTCGCCTTCCACACGCGCGTAACTGTTGCCGATGTCGACTGCGAGGGCATCTCGACCGTCACCCTCGCTGATATCAAGGCGGCTCAGGACATGGGCTTCGTCATCAAGCTGCTCGCCGTCGCCGAGTTGAAGCTCGACGATGCAGGGGTTGCCCAGGGCGTCATCGTGCGCGTGCACCCGGCCATGGTGCCGCGCAGCCATCCGCTCGGCGGCGTGCGCGAGGCCTTCAACGCGGTGTTCGTGGAAGCGGTGTCCGCGGGCGAGATGATGTTCTACGGCCGTGGCGCAGGCGGTGCTCCCACCGCGAGCGCTGTTCTGGGCGATGTCATCGCCGTTGCGCGCAACAAGGTCGCCGGTGGCCGTGGCCCGGGGGAGAGCGTCTATGCGAACCTGCCCGCACTGCCGATTGGCGAGGCTCAGACTCGTTATTACATCAACCTCGAGGTCACTGATCGCCCCGGCGTGCTGGCGTCCATCGCGGCGGCATTCGCAGACCACGGTGTCAGCATCCAGACCGTTCGCCAGGACGGACACGGCGATGGTGCCCAGCTGATCGTCCGCACGCATCGGGCGACCGATGCGGCCTTGCGTAGCACCGTCGATGCCCTGCGAGTGCTGCCGACCATCAAGCGGGTCACCGGAGTCATGCGAGTTGAAGGCGAGGCGGGAGAGTAATGGCGCACCAGTGGCGTGGCCTGATCGAGGAGTACCGCGATCGGCTTCCTGTGTCCGCGGCAACTCCGGTCGTCACCCTTCGCGAGGGTGGCACGCCTCTCGTCTATGCCTGCGTGATCAGCGAGATGACCGGGTGCAATGTCTGGCTCAAGTACGACGGCGCGAATCCCACGGGCTCCTTCAAGGATCGCGGGATGACGATGGCGATCTCCAAGGCCGCTGAGGAGGGTTCGAAGGCGGTTATCTGCGCCTCCACGGGCAACACCTCGGCCAGCGCAGCTGCGTATGCGGTAAAGGCCGGCATGAAATGCGCTGTGCTCGTGCCTGAAGGCAAGATCGCCATGGGCAAGCTTGCCCAGGCAATCGTGCACGGAGCCACGCTCCTGCAGGTCAACGGCAACTTCGATGACTGCCTGACCGTTGCACGTGAGCTCGCTGACAACTACCCCGTCGCACTGGTGAACAGCGTCAATCCGGTGCGCATCGAGGGCCAGAAGACCGCAAGCTTCGAGATCGTCGACCAGTTGGGCCTGGCCCCCGATATCCACTGCCTGCCCGTGGGCAACGCCGGGAACATTACGGCGTATTGGAAGGGCTATCGCGAGTACAAGGCCGATGGCATCAG
>JBJSWO010000106.1:0-17278 GCA_046085905.1 Actinomycetes bacterium
GTTACGCCATGTATGCCGAGAACATCCTCCAGGATGTCGAGCGCGCAGCGGTGAACTGCGGAATCCCTGCCACGGAGATCACCGAGATCAAGGGCAGGCTGTACGACTTTGTCGCTACGGCGACGCGTCCGGACTACCGAGTCGAATCGATCGGCGACACGATCGCGGAGCCGATTGCCAAGCAGTTCGCGGTAGGGGATCCCCGTGCCGAATGGCTGCGCAGCGGTGGCACGCGAGGCGCACCCCCGGCAATGCTCTACTCGTACTACGACGGCGGCTACGTCTTCGGGCGTGCGGGCTGGACGCCCCCTGCAGGGTCACCCGACACCTTCTACTCCGTGCGCTACTCATCCACGCGCCCCAATACGCCGCATGCGCATGATGACGGTGCCTCGATGACGCTCTTCTCGCGCGGAGTGAGTTGGATCGCGGATCCCGGGCCGTACCGCTACGAGAATGGCAGCGGGCTGCGCATCTTCCTGCGAAGCCGGAACGCTCACTCCTCGTTCACGGTCAGCAACGTCGCGCGCACGAAGGCGAACAAGGTGAGCAAGGTCGTGACCACCTCGGATTGGCCAAGCGGCGGAAATGACAACACCTGCGTGCGGGATCGCACGTGGAGCAATGTGGTCATCACCCGGTGCGTCACGTACGTGCGGTCTGTCGATGCGGTCATCGTTACCGACTACGTGGACGCGGGCAAGGGGAAGAAGCGCTCACGTGTCGTCACGGAGCGGTGGCAGCTTCCGCCCGGAATCGGAGCCGAGCAGGTCAACGGCGGGCTGGCGCTCACCAAGGATGACAAGCGACTCGAGGTCGTGAAGGCAGGCGACGGGGGCTGGTCCGTCAAGACTGCCAAGAGCGGATCGAGCGTGGGCTGGCACACCGCTGCCTGGGGCGAGCGCGTTCAGGGTGCTGTGCTCATGCGGGAACTGCGCCTGCCGAAGGCCGCCTCGAATCACGTTCAGGTGACAGTGTTCGTGCCACGCACCGCCGCGGAGGCAACTCCGGTGACGATCGCTGACGGTGCGGTCACGATCACGCGTGGCGGCACGACGGTGACGACCCCGCTTCCGCGCCCCTAGCCGCGGCCGATCAGCTCTTCCAGTTCATCCCGTCGAGGCAGCGAGGGCACCGCTCCCGCCTTTGTCGTGGCGAGACCACCGGCGGCAGCGGCCCAGCGCAGCGCCTCGGGGAGCTCATGGCCTTCGGCAAGCGCGGCGACGAGACCTCCGCAGAAGCCGTCGCCTGCCGCAACCGTGTCGACCGGCGTGACAGGGAATACCGGGATGCTTCCCGAGGAATCAGCTGTTGCCCAGATCGCGCCATCTCCGCCGCGAGTGATGATCGCGCAGCTTGCGCCGAGCGACACCAGGTGTGCCGCGGCGGACTGAGCACCCTCGAGGGTGGAGGTATCCAGGCCTGTCAGTTGCGCTGCCTCATGCTCGTTGGGCAGCACGATGTCGACGGCCCGGAGTAGTTCGACGGGGTAGTCGAGTACAGGTGCCGGGTTGAGGATCGTGCGTGCGCCTCTGGCCCGGCCGACCACCATTGCCGCCTCGATCGATGCGAGCGGGACCTCACCCTGGGTCAGGACGATCGCGATGTCGTCAAGAGCTGCGAGTGCTGCGGCAACGTCGTCGGGGGTGACCTGACCGTTGGCCCCCGGCACGACGACGATGCGATTCATCCCGGTGCGATCAACCTCGATCAGCGCGGTCCCGGACGGCCCGTTGACCGTGCGAACACCCGTGTCGCCGATGCCCTCCTGCGTGACGATTCCTCGCAGCCATGAACCGGAGTCGTCGGAGCCGACCGCGCCGACCATCTCCACTCGCGCCCCGAGTCGTGCCGCGGCAACGGCCTGGTTGAGTCCCTTGCCGCCGGGATGCTGATCGAGCGTGCGTCCCATCACTGTCTCGCCCGGATCAGGCATTCGATCGAGACCGACCACGAGATCGACATTGAGGCTGCCGACGACCACGACTGTTCCCATGGCGTCAGTATTGCGTGGCGGCACGGGAGTCAACGCGATTCGCTCGACATCACTGCGCCACAATGTGTGCAGGCATCCGCGAGAGGGAACCACATGAGAATCGCCATCGGCAGTGACCACGCAGGATTCGCGCTGAAGACCGCGCTGAAGGCCTGGCTCGAGTCCGAGGGCTACGACGTCAACGACTGCGGTGCTCATAGCGACGAGCGGGTCGACTACCCGGTCTTTGGCGCCAGGGTCGGCGAGGTTGTCTCCTCGGGCAACGCTGACTTCGGCGTTCTCGTGTGCGGCAGCGGCCAGGGCATCTGCATGGCAGCAAACAAGATCGCGGGCATTCGAGCCGGCGTGATCCGAGATGACTGGGATGCCGAGATGACCCGCCGGCACAACGACGCGAACGTCGCCTGCTTCGGGGAGCGGGTCACTGAGTCCGCGATTGCCATTGCTGCCCTTCGGATCTTCCTGAGCACGCCTTTCGAGGGCGGCCGCCACGAGGGCCGAGTCGAGTTGCTGGCCGCCCTGGATGAGGGCGCTGAGATCTAGCAGCCAGGTTTGGGGAGGGTGGTCCCGGGGCAGATACCCTTTATTGGTCGGGGAGATGCCCCGGCATCGAAGGAGTTCACCATGACCCGCACCGGTCGTATCGTCGCCGCAGGCGCGACTGCCCTGCTCGGCATCGCCGTTCTCGCCGGCTGCTCGGCTTCCACCTCATCGACCCCCGCCGCACCGGCTTCCGAGGCTGCAGCGAGCGCCGCGGCAAGCCCCATTGGAGGCGACGTGCTTCCCCCCGTGATCGTCGAGCCCACCGCCACCACCGCTGAGGCCAAGGTTGGCGACACCATCGTGTTCAACGTCGACAAGCTCGCGGGTACCACGATCTCGACCAGCACTCCTGAGCTCGTCGAGCTCACCCAGGGCGGCGAGCAGGATGGTGCCGAGTTCAATCCGGGCGCCAAGGCACTCGCAGCGGGCACCGCGGTCGTGACTGTCACCAACCCCGACAGCTCGATGCGCGATGTCACCATCACCATCAGCGAGTAGTCACTCGATTGCGAGACGAGGGACCGGCCATCGGCCGGTCCCTCGTCCTTTTGCGCTTAATAGACTTCAGGCATGACCTCGATCGCACTCGTGACCTGCGCCGCGCTGCCCGAACTCGATCCCGATGAGCTGCTGCTCAAGTCGGGTCTCGAGGCCGAGGGCTTCGACGTGGTGTCCAGCGTGTGGAGCGATGACACTGTCGACTGGGCGGCCTATGACCTTGTCGTCGTGCGCTCGCCTTGGGACTACACCGAGCGTCACGAGGAGTTCCTTGCCTGGGCGAAGCGCGTGGACGCGGCCACGACCTTGCTCAATCCCGCCGACGTGATCGAGTGGAACACCGACAAGCGCTATCTGCGCGATCTGCTCGATGCCGGTGTGCCGGTTGTTCCGACGGTGTTCCTCGAGCCCGATGGGCTCACCGAGTGGGAGCCGCCCGTCGGCTTCGCCGAGTACGTCGTGAAGCCGGCTGTGTCCGCGGGCTCCCGCGACACGATGCGCTACATCGCCGCAGAGTCGATGGATGCTCCGCGTGCCCACGCGCAGCGCCTGCTCGACGAGAACCGCGTCGTGATGATCCAGCCGTATCTCGAGGCCGTCGACACCGTCGGTGAGACCGCCGTGATCTACATGGGTGGCGAGTTCTCCCACTCCATCCGCAAGGGCCCGATGCTGGCACCGAATGCCGAGGGCGAGCGTGTCGAGGGCCTTTACGTGGTCGAGACCATCGATCCGCGCATCCCCACCGAGGCGGAGCATGCGGCTGCACGCGCAGTCCTGGCGGCGATCCCCGGTGGCTCCGATCGCGTGCTCTACGCCCGCGTCGATCTCATCCCGGGCCGCGATGGCGAGCCACTTCTCCTCGAGCTCGAGCTCACTGAGCCCTCGCTGTTCTTCTCCAAGCACGAGTCAGCCGCGGCCAACATGGTGAAGGCGATCAAGGCACGCCTGTAATCAGCTGCGCAGGCCACGCCAGGCGAGCATTCCGCCATCGATCGGGATAGCGACTCCGGTGATGAACGATGACTGATCCGAGGCCAGGAAGCACACGAGATCCGAGACCTCCGACGGCTCGCCCATGCGCGGAAGCAGGTGCGCTCCCGTCATGCGACGCACGGTGTCCTCGGGATCAGTCGAGGCCGCGATGTGCCCGAGGGCCATCGGAGTCTCGATCGCGCCCGGCAGGTAGCAGTTCACTCGGACTTCCGGGGCGAGGAAGAGTGCGCTCGACTTCGTGAACTGGATGACTCCGGCCTTGCTTGCGCCGTAGGCCACCCCGGCCTTCGTTCCGTTGATGCCGGAGACGGATGCGGAGTTCACGATCGTGGCTCCGCGATTCGATGCCCGCAGGTGCGGAGCGGCGTACTTGGTCATCAGCCAGATCGCTTTGAGATTGACGTCCATCACGAGATCCCAGGTTGCCTCGTCGAGCCCCTCGATCGTGGCGTCGTCGATCAGCTGCGAGTCGATGACGCCGGCGTTGTTCACGACGCAGTCGAGACCGCCCATGAAGGCCACGGCCCCGTCGACGAGGGCCTTGATCTCCGCGCCACTGCGCAGATCGGCCTGGATGAAGGTGGCCGTGACTCCGAGGGCTACGACGGCCTCGGCAATTGCCTGGCCATTGGCCCCATTCACGTCGGTGACCACGATCGCCTCGGCGCCGGCGTGTGCCATGCCGAGGGCGATGGCGTGGCCCATGCCCTGCCCGGCTCCGGTGACGAGAATGCGCTTGCCCGCCAGCTGGCTCATCAGTTCATCCATCCCGGGAGCACGGAGCCGGAGCGGTCGATCGAGATCCGCTTCTCGGCGATGCGTGCCACGCCATTCTCGATGCGCACGCGATCGGTGTAATTGCCCCAGCCGAGAATCGAGGTCTCATCACCCGCGTACGTGTAGATGAAGTACGAGTTGACGATCACCTCGCCGCGCGACATCCACTCGGCGCTTGTATTGATGATGAAGTGCTTGCGATCGACGGGCGGCTCGAGGGCGCGGCGGTAGTTCGCGATGACGGCTTCGCGTCCGACGTGCGAGCTGCTGCGCGAGATCAGGTTCGCGTCGGAGGTGAAGGTCTCGGTCAGGAGATCCCAGTCGAGGGAGTCGATAGCCCGGGCGTACTGCTGGGTCACGTTACGAGCGGCCTCGATCGACTCGAGCCTCTCGAGTCGGGCATGCACGTCGTCATTCGTCATGCGGAGAGTATTCCGATCCATTAGCCCACGCGTGACCGCTTTGCCAAAGTCGTATAGATGAATTCTCGGAAATCCGTTGACAGCCTCGTAGGGCAGTGGTGCACTGCCGCTACCGACACATGAAGGAGCGAGATGACTGCCGTGGAGATCGAGGGAACGCTGCTGGACCCGGCCGTGCAAGCGTGCCCGTTCGGCTATCACCAGCAGCTGCGCGAGAAGGCTCCCGTCTATCGGATGCCCGAGACCGGCTTCTACGTGATCGCGAACTACGAGGACCTCAAGACCGTACTGTCCGACCCCGCGACCTTCTCGAATGACATCGAAATCGAACAGCTTGCCGGTGAGGCTGCCGCAGATCTCGGCCGAATGTTCGACGATCACCTCGCCGAGGTCGGCTGGGGTCACGTGCAGACCCTGCAGCGCACCGACCCGCCGGTGCATGGGCGCTATCGCCGGCTCATCAACCGCACGCTGACGCCCCCGATGGTCAAGGCCATGCTGCCCAGTGTCACCCGCATCGCGGACGATCTCATCGATGCCTTCATCGACAAGGGCGAGTGCGACTTCGTCGAGGCCTTTGCCTTCCCGCTGCCCGGCCTGGTGATCGCGGAGCAGATCGGGCTCGATGCGAAGGACATCAGCACCTTCAAGCGCTGGAGCGATGGCATGCTCGCCCCGGCAATGGGGCTCCTGGTCGATGAGGCATCGGCCAAGAAGTACGCCGAGGTCGAGGCCGAGGCCCAGCACTACCTTGCCAAGCTGTTCGAGGAGCGTCGGGCGAATCCGACCGATGACATCCTCTCGGCGCTCCTGGCTGACTCGGCTGACGGAGACGAGCCGCTCTCGATGCATGAGCTGCAGAACCTGATGAATCAGCTGATCACCGGCGGCTACACGACCACGGCCGATTCCATCGGCAATGCGATGCTCCTGCTGCTCGAGCACCCTGACCAGATGGAGCTTCTGCGCAACGATCGCTCGCTGCTGCACAACTTCGCCGACGAGGCACTAAGGCACTCGAGCTCGGTCCAGGGCCTCTTCCGTCGCACCACTGTCGACACCGAGCTCAGCGGCGTCACGATCCCTGCGAACAGCATCGTTCACACGCGTTACGGCTCGGCGAACTGGGACGAGGGCATGTTCCCTGAGCCCGAGAAGTTCGACATCACCCGAGAGAATGCCAATAAGCACCTCGCCTTCTCGCGCGGTCCGCACTTCTGCGTGGGCCAGCCATTGGCGATCCAGGAGCTCATGATCGGGTTCGATCGCATCCTCGATCGACTCGACGACATCCGGCTGGCCCCTGGCGCCAACCCGCAGCGCACAGGTGGCCTGATCTTCTACTCCCTGGTCGACCTTCCGATCACGTTCACGGCGCGGGGCTGAGGCCGCCGCTAGTCCACCGCAGCAAGTCTGCGGGCGGCTAGGGTTCACGGATCATGGACACCGCCAGCCATCTTCCGAATGACACCACGAAGGCCATTCTGTTCGACTGCGACGGGACGCTCGTCGATACGATGCCCATCCATCGGGCCGTCTGGCACGAGCTCTTCCTTCGATATGACTTCGTCATTACTGACGAGTGGTGGGAGGAGTGGGCGAATCTGCCCTTGCTGCCGATGGTGCAGCACGTCATCCCAGGCGCTACCGCAGAGTTGGCCGATCAGCTCAACGTCGAGGCGATGGAGATGTACAACGAGATGCTGCACATGATCGAGCCGCTCGAGCACGTGATCGACGTGGCTCGACGATTTCAGGGGACGTTGCCCATGGCCGTGGTCACCGGCGGCTACCGGGATGTCGTGGTCCCGTCCTTGGATGCAGCGGGCATCACGCACCTGTTCGACCACATTGTCACAGCAGATGAGGTGACTCACTCCAAGCCGGCCCCGGACCTGTACTCCCTGGCCATGCGCAAGCTGGGCGTCGAACCCGAGTCATGCCTCGTGTACGAGGACAGTGATATTGGCATGACCTCAGCACGTGGTGCCGGCGCCGGAAGAATCGTGGACATTCGCCAATGGCCGTGAGCCTGAGGAAGTCGATTCCGTTCGTCATCGCCGTGATGGCGGTGCCGGCGATCCCGGCAATCATCTTCACCATTCTTGGCTGGGGGGAAGCGAGCAATATCTGGATGCTCGGCACCATCACCGGTGCCCTCGCGATCCTGTCGAGCTCATGGCGAGTCTCTGCTGTCACTGTCGCCCTGCTCGCTCTGGCATCCACGCTTGCAGTTCTCAATCAGGGAAATCCGTGGGGATCCTTGGTGATCATGGGCGTGTGCGCAGGCATCTCCGGCATTGCCTCCGTGCGAGGACTCGTCTCCGCCGTGAACTTCTTCGCAATCTCGGCTGCATTCTTCGTCGCTCAGCCTCCCGTCATCTCCACCTCTCTCTCGACTGCGCAGAATGCGCTCCTTGTCGGCGCAGTCGCTCTCTGCTCCGGCCTGTGGGGCCTGGCCATTACCGGAAAGGTCTTCCACAAGATCCACTTCCCGCCTGCCGCACCGCTTCAGCCGCGGCATGCAATAGTCATGGCTGTCGTCCTCGCGCTCCTGGTAGGCGGCACGGCTTGGGTCGTGGCTGAGCGCAATCTCGGGCACGGCGGTTACTGGCTGATGATGACCATCCTCATCGTCGTGCAGCCGGGTATTTCCAGGACGTTCAAGCGAAGTATGCAGCGAGCGATCGGCACGGTGGCTGGTTTCGTGATCGCCATCATCCTGAGCGCATTCGTGAGCACTCCGATACTTATGTTGCTATCCGGTGTTGTCCTGCTGGGCATGGCACTGCTCGTCAAGATGGACTCGCACCGCGAGTACTGGCAGTACGTCCTCTTCCTCACCCCCGGAGTCGTGCTCGTTGTCGCCTCAAACGGTGACGAGGGTTCGCTCCTGGACTTGGCGATGAGCCGACTCGGATACACCGTCCTCGGCAGCATCATCGGCCTGATCACGGTCGCCTGCTTGCTTCCCTTCTTTAGGGACGCTGTGGGAAAGCCTGACGTGGCACCAATCAAGGCCTCGTGACCGCTGCATGCCGAGCACACCCGTGGCCGTAGTCTTGGCGGGCCCGGGATGCATGTCCGGGGCATGGGTCGCTAGCTCAATGGTTAGAGCTGCGGACTTTTAATCCGTAGGTTCGGGGTTCGAGCCCCCGGCGACCCACGTAGTACCGCCTTCGGGTCCATTCGTGGTCTCGGGGGCGGTTCCATTTTCTAGCCATTGCAAGGGGACCCCGGTCCGCAGCGCCCACGCGCGAAGGTAGACCATCCGCGGTTGCGCGCGGTCATTCATCCAATTGCCGACTGTCTGACGAGTTACCCCCAGATAGTCGGCCATCTCATGGACTGAAACTCCTTGAGACTTCAGCGCCTTTGCCATTCGGTCGCCGACTGTCCAAAGCGGAATATTTTCGATTCCCATATCTACTGTCATGAGGGAAGTTTACCGCACTTTTGCTAAATACGACACTCCGAAGGCAAATGTGCTTGACGGGATAACCTTCCAATGGAAGGTTTCACGCATGGAAACGGTAGAGCCGACATTGGTAAGCGCTCGCGAGGTATGCGAACTCCTGCATATCTCACGCTCTGGACTCGATCGGTGGCTGGACGCAGGCCGCCTGACCCCGGCACTGAAGCTGCCGGGGAAGACCGGCGCGTACCTGTTCCACCGCTCCGACATTGAGGCCCTCAAGGGCGCGGCAGCATGAGCGCAGCAGAGAACGAGTTCAGTCTGTTGATTACGTCAGGTCGCAATGGTCGCAAGCGCGTCGAGCGATTCGTTGACGGTGTGAGCTATGTATTCATGGTCGAGGTTTGCTGCAAGCGCCATGACGGAACTCACCCCAATGTCCTCGATGAGGACGCCGTTGATCGTGAGGTCAAAGGTCACTCCGGCAAGCGACTTCTCGGTCTCCATTGGATTCCTTTTGTAGGCGGACGCCGAACCTAAAGCCCCCTAGTGAGGTGGTGTGGGGAAGCCCACCGATCGAGGACTGCCACTCCCGTGGCGCATGTAAACGCCCCTCCCGCTGTTCCTCCGGAAAAAGCAGCAGCGGGAGGGGCTCCGCACCAGGCAACTACAGATTGCGAGGCACACCCCAATGATATTCAACCTCCCAGGCATCCTTGCCACCCTGCTCGCCCTGACTGGCGCTCTCGCGGCCCTCAATATTCGCCGCGCTAACCGAGCCGAAGCTCGCGCCCAGCACCTCCTGGACGAACTTGACCGCGCCGTGAAGTGCATCGAGATCGCCGCCGAACTCAACCCTGTGATGACGCATCCGTCGCTGCGTGTGATCTCGGGCGGGGCGTCGTGAAAGCCCGAACCTGGGTCTGCCCCGATTGCGACCACACGATCACCTACAAGTCGACGTTGATCCTCGACCACAACGCACGCATTGCCGCGCAGGCACACGTCCTCACCCACAGCGGTGCCGCATGACACTCCTGAGCCTGTTCATCGCCGGAGCACTCATCGGCATCGGCGCAACCCTCCTCGCCACCTGCCTACGCGCCGACGCCATCCACCGCGCCCACGAGCGCGACCTCGCCAACCGCGCCGTCACACGACTTCGACAGGAACGCCCATGAAAAGACTCGCAACCATGTGCGCCGGACTGCTCCTCGCCGCGACAGCTTGCGCACCCCACGCCAACGCCGACGGCATGAACGACATTGCCGCCGATGCTGCGCGTGTCCCCACGTCGCAATACGACTTCACGCGGTGTGTTTCGTACCGCGAATCACGAGGCCACGCGACCGCACGCGGAGAACACGGGTCCGCAGCCGGCCGATTTCAATTCATCGACCGGAAATGGAGGCACGGTCTCGCGCACATGGTGGCGATGCGCCTGCACCGTTTTGGCCTGAACCGTTCAGATGCGCTTGCAGTACGCGGTCAACTGCGTGCCATCCCGATTTGGCGTTGGGATGCGACGTTGCAGACCGTCGGGTTTCTTGCCGTCCTCAATGCGGATGGTCCGTGGTCGGGCTGGTCGCATTGGTTCTTGCCTGGCAGTCGGTGCAATCGTCTTGTTCCGGTGGGTGTCCGATGAGTGAACAGTTCTTGACCGCGCAGGTTGATCTTGATTGCCCTCAGTGCGGTCTCACGATTCATGAGGGTGACTCGGTGACTCTCGGCAGGTACGGCTGGGTTCATCCGGTGTGTGCGGGTGATGCGCCGTGACGACATATGCGGAGCCGCGTCAGCTCGCGCTCCTTGATGACCCGCTCGACGTTCGGTTTACGGAATTCCACCACACGAACCCGCACGTGTACCGCGCGCTTGTCGACTACGCGCGCCGCTGGAAGGCGGCAGGGCATGACGCGTGCTCGATGAAGATGCTTTTCGAGCTTCTCCGCTGGCACGACGGCATCACGACGACAGGTGAAGCCGTACTCCTGAACAACTCGTACACGAGCCGTTATGCGCGCCTGATCGCCGCCAACGAACCCGACCTCGTCGGCTTCTTTCACACCCGAACACTTCATACCGATGGGAACTACTCATGAACGAAATTGCTGTCCGCCGCGAACCCCTCTCCGAACGCATGAACTATGCGAAAGCCATGGCGCAGGCGTCACTACTGCCGAAGGAATACCGCAACGCACCGGCAAACATTCTCGTAGCGCTCGAGTACGCGGACGGTCTCGGACTGTCACCTATCGCCGCGATTCAGGGCGTTCACGTCATTGACGGGAAGCCATCGGCGTCAGCTCAGTTGATTGGTGCGCTGGTGCGGCGTGCGGGTCACCGGATGCGCGTCAAGGTCGCGGACGATGGGCTGTCGGCTCGGGCGACGATTGTTCGCTCAGATGATCCTGATTTCGAATTTGAGTCGGTGTGGACGATGCAGCGCGCTACGGCTGCTGGTCTGACGGGCAAGGGCACGTGGAAGTCGTATCCGACGAATCTGTTGAAGGCTCGCGCGATTACTGAGGTGGCGCGTGATGCGTGTCCTGAGGTGTTGTCGGGTGTGGCGTATACGCCTGAGGAGTTGGGTGTCGATGACGGCCCGACGCGCGTGGAGGTTGCGGGCGTGGATCAGTGGGCGTCGGAGGATTTGGGCGACGCGTCCCCGACCCCGCCTGACGAGCCTGCCGAGACCGTCGAGGTGATTGAGGAAGCCGTCATCGTCTCCGAGACCCCTGCTGAGCCTCTACGCACTGATGCGCAGTCCCGAAAGCTGTTCACGCTCATGGGGAAGTTGAACATCACGGAGCGGCCTGACGCGCTGCGTTACGCCGGTGACGTGATTGGGCGCGTCGTGGAGTCGTCGCGTGATTTGACGGTCACGGAGGCGGGCGCGGTTATCGAGTCGCTGGAGGCTGACCTTGCCGCGCAGGAGGCGACACCGTGACGCGACCTGAGATCCAGGTGTCAGCGGCGAATCCTGGTCGTGCGCCTCGCCGCTACCGCTACGTGCATGAACGCGGTTGGGAACTCCAACCGGTCACTCCTCAGCAGTTGCGGAAACTCCGTGCCATGGCCGCCGATGCGGATGCGTCGGATGAGGCTGTCGCCGCCATGTTCGGTGACGGGTTCACAAATCTCGCTGCGCTGTCGAAGTTGGCCGCCTCGTGGGGCATCGACCAGTTCCGTGTATTCGCTGACCAGGCCCGACGTCTCGAGCAGTCACGGATACGGCAATCGGAAGACGACGTCGAAACCGCCCAACTGATCCCCAACACGACACCCGTCACCGATCACAACGAATCCCGCCTCAAGACCATCATCGCCGCCCACTACAGAAAGGGAAGCTTCTAATGGACCTCCGCACCATCCCCGTCGACCTCATTGACGCGCACCCGAACAACGTCCGCCGACACATCGGCAACGTCGACGACCTCGCCAAATCCATCAAAGCCCAGGGCATTCTTCAGCCCCTCGTCGTCGTTCCTGAAGGAGACCGCTATCTCCTGATCGCTGGGCGTCGGCGACTCGCCGCCGCACGCCAGGCAGGCAACGAGGCCGCGCCGTGTGTCGTGCGCGATATAGGTAGCAAGGCCGCACAGATCGAGATGATGCTTGTCGAGAATTTACAGCGCCGCGACCTGACGCCGACTGAGGAAGCCGCCGCCTATTCGCAGCTTGAACTCCTCGGAGTGCCTGTGGCGCACATGGCGCAGGCGACAGGTATCACGAAGTCGACCATCGAGGCCCGTATGCGTCTCATGGATTTGCCCGAGAAGCATCGTGAGCGCGTCGATGAGGGCCAGTTGACGCTCGGGGATGCGGACATTCTTGCCCGTTTGTCTGACGACGCGGAAGCGCTGGCTTACATCGGTGACGCGACGGGTGCGAACTTGAAGTGGAAGGTGCAGCAGTGGCCTGCCGAGAAGGCTCGCCGCGCCGAACTTGCTGCCGCACCTAAGCCGGTGAAGTCGAAGAGTGAGGTCGCAGCCAAGGCGCGAGCCGACCAGGATGCCGCCGCCGAGGCCCGTAAGGCCCTGAATGAGGCCCGCAAGGCTTCCAATGAGTTGCGTCTCGCATGGGTGCGCGAGCAGATCAGTCTCGGCTCTACGACGTTCTGGGACGCGATCGCGCAGATGGTGTACCTCGATGTGTTCGCCGATGAACCCGAGTTGATTGACCTGTTTGGGCTGAAGCCCGACGGTGACGACAATGCGCCCGCCGTGTCGGGGGAACTTGCCGGCCGAATCGCACTGCTCCACTACTCGGAAATGGGCAGCCCCTCATTCGGCTGGAACTTCTATTCAATCCTGAAGGCCGCAATCGGTGCCGGGTATGAGCCGTCCGATGCCGAACTCGAGCTACTGGCTGGTGTCGAGTGAAGTCGTGGAAGGGCGCTGGCACGTGGACGTGCGGGGTGTGTTCCGCTTCGGGCTACGGCGATCGGGCGGGGTGGATTGAGCACTATCGGACGAATCACTACACCGAGGTGAAGCGATGAATCCCGGCAAGGTGGCGGGTTTTCCGGCAACGTTGCTGCCCGGTGGATGGGTTGAGTTTGAGACTCCGGCCGGAGTGTTTCGTGCGTACGGTATGAGTGCTGCTGCCCGTCTCAGTCTCGTGATTCAACGGAGCCTCCTGTGACGGCACTGACGGATGCGGACGTGTGCCGCTGCCATGACTGTGCCGGGTGGAAGGTCCGCGCCCGCCTGTGCGCCGTGTGCACGATCCTCATTCAGCAGCAGTGCGTCGAATCCATCGCTGAGCGTGCCGAGGCGGACCGGATTGCACGTGAGGCCCACGAATTCGTGACACGTCTGCGTGCGCAAGAGGCGCAGCGTGAGCGTGAAGAGGCCGAACTCCACCGGCGTGAACTACTCGCGGCGGTGTCGTGATGGCGATGGAAGACAAACTGTGCCGCGACAGTCCAGGGATCGTCATGGATGTGCTGGGGCTGCCCGCACCGCAAGGAAGCAAGCGGCATGTCGGTGGTGGCCGCATGGTCGAATCGAGCCGCAAAGTAGGGCCGTGGCGTGAAGCGATCGTGTCTCAGGCGTTGCGTGATGGTGTCGCGGGCCGCCTGCTCGACGGACCACTGTCATTCAGTGCCGTGTTCAGGATGCCCCGACCAAACAGTCACTTCGGTGCGCGCGGCCTGAAACCTTCCGCACCCGCGCACCCGACTGGCACACCCGACGTAGACAAGCTTGCGCGTTCCACTCTCGATGGGCTGTCTCAGGCTGGGGTGTGGGTTGATGACGCGCGCGTTGTCATCCTCCATGTCTCGAAGCGGTTCGTGCTGCCCGATGAGGCCACGGGTGCGCTTCTTCACATTGGTGTGGTGTCGTGATCGAGCTGCCACCGAACTGGACCGAGCGTTCCGCATGTCGGGACATCCGCGATCCCGAGATTTTCTTCCCGCTCATTCCTCGGGGCGCTAGGGCGACTGGGGCCGAGGCTCCCGCGAAGGCCGTATGCGCGTCGTGTGAGACGCAGGGCGAGTGTCTGGATTTCGCGCTGCGGACACAGTCCCAAGGCATTTGGGCGGGAATGAACGACGAAGAACGCCGTGAGTACGTGAAATCTAATCCTCGAAAGGACATTAAGTGAGTGCACAACTGACCATCGTCGGCCGTCTCGGTGCCGATCCCGAATTGAAGTTCGCCGCGAATGGCACGGCCATTGTGAAGCTGCGGGTGGTGTCGTCTGGTCGGAAGCGTCAGGACGACGGCACCTGGATAGACGTGGACACGAC
Organism: Actinomycetes bacterium; assembly: GCA_046085905.1. Classification (GTDB taxonomy): domain Bacteria; phylum Actinomycetota; class Actinomycetes; order S36-B12; family S36-B12; genus CAIKZY01. The sequence continues at coordinate 14,406 of JBJSWO010000106.1, forward strand.
GTGGTGGCATGTGACGGCGTTCAAGACGCTTGCGGAGACCGTCGCGAATTCGATGCTCAAGGGCGACGCAGTGATCGTGGTGGGCACGGTGAAGGGCCGTGAATGGGAGGACCAGAAGACCGGGGAGAAGAGGACGGCCCTAGAGGTCCTGGCTTCGTCTGTTGGTCCTGACTATGCCCGGCCGAAGAAGAACGCGCCTGTGGGCTCCCTGGGGCGTCCTGGGGCCACTCCTGACGCGGATGACCCGTGGCAGACCACTACAGAGCCGCCGTTCTGATGGGGGCGACCGATGTGGACCACAGCGGGTATGCGGACTACTGCCGTGAGGTCGTGAATTCGGTTAGGGCTTCGAATCTCACTGATGTGCCGGAGCGTAGGTACAAGCCGTCTGCGCGTGAGCTGCGTGCCATTCAGCGTGCCCGTAGTGAGCGGAGGGCTGACTGATGACTTGGTTCAAAGTTGATGACAAGTTCTGGTCGCACAAGAAGACCAGAACTCTCACCGACGCTGCAGTCGCACTCTGGGTGCGCGCGGGATCCTACTGTGGCGACCACCTCACTGATGGTGTCGTCGAGCACGGGGATGTGGAGTTCGTGGGCGGCAGTAAGGCCGCGGCTGAGGAATTGGTTCGTGCGGGGTTGTGGCTTGAGCATGACCGGGGCTACGAGTTCCACGACTGGGATAACTATCAGCCCACGCGATCCAAGGTTGAGCAGGAGCGTGAGCAGACCCGTGAGCGGGTAAAGCGGATGCGTGATGCGAAGAAAAATGAGTCCTCTTCTTTACCCGTCCCGTCCCGTCCGTTGATACGCGTTACTAACGGCGTTAGTAACGGCGTTAGTAACGGCGTTACACCCACACCACCCAGCGTTTCAGAACGCATGGCTGAACTCAGAGACCTACTGGGCAACGAAAACACGTCAGCGACCGCGAGAGAGGCGCACAGAGCCATATGAGCGACAACACGACACCCAGCCACAACTGCGGCATCTGCCAAACCCCCACCCACCACACCAACTGCTGCCCCAAATGCCTCACCCGACTACACACCAACCTCAACACCATCGAACAACACGTCCACCACCCAACAACCCAACCCACCAGCCACACCCACACCACACCGACCTACGAATCCCGGCCCCCCACCAACCTCACACTCATCGACCCCCACCTCGCCACCTACAACCTCAACGGCCAACCCACCACCATCACCGAAACACTCGAATCCTGGTCCCGACTCATCCGCGAACTACGCCACATGGCCCCCTACGGCCCCGCCACCGCACCTCACTGGAACCCCAACGAACACACCAACACAGCCCGAACCTTCACCCACTCACTCGCCACAATCCGCACCAACCTCCCATGGGCCACCAGCCACCCAGACTTCCCACTCCAAGACCTCCACGACGAACTCACCCACACCGCCCGAGCAGCAAGACGCTTCTCCGACCACACCCACACCAACGCCAAACGCATCAACTGCCCCACCCTCGACTGCACAGGAATCATCCACCTCACCACCTGGCAACCCCTCGACCACGACCCCACCACCGGCGAAACCACCACCTGCCGACGCTGCGGAGCCGTACGCACCGCCACACAACTACTCGCAGCTGCGGGAACCGACGACACCTACGCCGACGCCGAAGCGCTCGCCGCCCACTTCGGCACCACACCTCGCACCATCCAACGCTGGGGAGCAACACGAAAAATCCGCACCCGCGACAGCCGCTACAACTGGGCCGACGTAAAACACCTCACACAGAAAGGCACCACTGCATGAGAGACCACCTACCAGAGTGCGAAACATGGCAGCGGTACAACTACGGCTGCATCTGCCATGAACTCCGTGCCTGCACTCAGCGTGTCATCGCTGAGGGTGATGAACAGAGCCAGATCGCCTATTCGACTGGCTATGCCGCTGCCCTTGATGCGGCAGAAGCAGCAGTAGCGGAGATCGAGAACGACCCTGACACTCAAGTCGATTACGACCGTGACTACACCGCAGACCCAAGCGGTAGCACGCGAAACCCCCGCATTTGGTTGCGTAGCGCGATTGACGCTATTCGTGCAGTGAAGGAGAAGCCATGAGTGGACATGGAACCTGTCAACTATGCGCCGAGAAGGTAAGCCTTACTGAGTTGATGGAGCACTTGCGACTGTTTCATCCTGACGAGTATGGCGACGGCCCTGAGGTGTGGCCTGATGGAGAAGTCGTGATCTATGACGAAACCCTGAATCCAATCGACTTTGAGGAGTAGCGATGACCGATCATCTTCCCGAGTGCCGTCACGCTACGCACACTCATGCTCCTGATCCGTGGTGCGACTGCGGGATTCTCCGTGCCTGCGAACAGCGGCGAGACAGGGAGAACGCTCCCGCTGTCGCTGCCATGTGCAACGACGAATACGCAAGCGGATACAGCGACGCCCTTGATGCGGCAGAAGCAGCAGTAGCGGCGCATCGCCCTCGCTACTTCACTAACCCGGGTGGTGGAGGCCCGTCGATCTGGGAGGGCAGGGACGGCTTCCTAATCGACCGTGACCGCACCCTTGCCGCTATTCGTGTATTGAAGGAGAAGAGATGAGTGAGTGCCGCAACAACTGTCCAGGCGACGGGTGCATCTGTAATCACCATCCCGAGTGTGGAGGCGACTACCCGTGCCTGTGTCACAAGTTTGAGTCTGCCTACCAAAGCGGCCATGAGTGCGGCACGCAAGATGGCTGGCTCGCAGCCCTCGATGCGGCAGAAGCAGCAGTAGCGGAGGCAGCCAAGGACACCTACTGCGACAGCGCGCCTTGCTGGGGGTCGGAACGCTACGTCGCCGCTATTCGTGCAGTGAAGGAGAAGCCATGAGTGACAACAAGTAT
>JBJSWO010000107.1:0-6593 GCA_046085905.1 Actinomycetes bacterium
CGGTGTCAGTCCCGCACTCGAGGACTTCACCGAGGTACTCACCCTGGTGTGCCTCGATCTCGCCCGTCAGCTGATCGGCGATGCGGAGGGCGCGAGCAAGGACATCGAGATTCGCGTCGTCGGCGCCGACTCGGTCACGGACGCTCTCGATGTCGCTCGGGCAATCAGCCGCAGCAACCTGCTCAAGTGCGCGATTCACGGCGAGGATCCGAACTGGGGTCGGGTGCTGTCGGCCACGGGCACGACCTCCGCGCAGTTCGATCCGTGGCAGGTCGATGTCGCCCTCAATGGCGTGTGGGTATGCCGCAACGGCGGCGTGGGGGACTCCCGCGACCTCGTCTCCCTCGCCGGGCGCGAGGTGCGCATCGAGGTCAACCTGAATCACGGCAGTGAGTCCGCCACCATCTGGACCAACGACCTCACCGCCGACTACGTCCACGAGAACTCCGCATACGCGACCTGAGAGGCACCCATGCATTCCGCACATGACGCTGGTTCGAAGGCGACCGTTCTCGCCGAGGCCCTGCCGTGGCTGAAGACCTTCCATGGCGCGACCATCGTGGTCAAGTACGGCGGAAACGCCATGATCGACGACGAACTGAAGGCGAGCTTTGCCCAGGACATCGTGTTTCTTCGGCTTGCGGGCCTCCGCCCCGTCGTCGTGCACGGTGGCGGGCCGCAGATCAACAGCATGCTCGCTCGGCTCGGGATCGAGTCCGAGTTCCGTGGCGGCTACCGGGTCACAACCCCCGAGGTGATGGATGTCGTGGCGATGGTGCTCGTAGGCCAGGTGCAGCGCGAGCTCGTCGGACTCATCAACGATCACGGTCCGTATGCCGTGGGCATGTCGGGCGAGGACGCTGACCTCTTCGTGGCCGAACGGCGCACTGCCACGGTCGACGGCGCAAGCGTCGACATCGGGCAGGTGGGCGATGTCGTGGAGGTTAATCCCGATTTCGTGACGCAGTTGCTCGATGACGGGCTCATTCCCGTCGTGTCGACTGTCGCGCGTGACGCAGACGGCGTCGTGCACAACGTCAACGCCGACACTGCTGCTGCGGCGCTGGCCATCGCCCTGGGCGCCGAGAAGTTCGTGCTGCTCACCGACGTCGAGGGGCTTTACTCTGACTGGCCGAATCGCGCTTCGATCATCCAGCGAGTCTCCGCCACGGATCTCGAGTCGATGCTGCCCTCGCTCGAGTCGGGCATGGTGCCGAAGATGGAGGCCTGCCTGCGGGCAGTGCAAGGCGGAGTTCCGCGTGCGCACGTGATCGACGGCCGGCTGCCACACTCGGTCCTGCTCGAGGTGTTCACCGACGACGGCATCGGCACCATGGTGCTGCCGGACGGTCATTCGTCATGAGCACCTGGTCGCAGTCGTGGCAGTCCACGCTGATGAACAACTACGGCACTCCGCCGCTCGAACTCGTGCGCGGCGCGGGTTCGCGCGTCTGGGATTCCGATGACAAGGAGTACATCGATCTCATTGCAGGAATTGCCGTCAACGCGGTTGGGCATGCGCACCCGCATCTCGTCGATGCAGTGACGGCGCAGATGTCGAAGCTCGGTCACACGAGCAATCTCGTGGCGACTGCGCCAGCCATCGAGCTTGCTGCGCGCTTGCTCGAGCTGCTCGACGCGCCCGTCGATGGTCGAGTGTTCTTCTGCAACTCGGGAGCCGAGGCCAATGAAGCGGCATTCAAGCTCGCACGACTGACCGGTCGCACGCACATGGTCGTGGCAGAAGGCGGCTTCCATGGCCGCACCATGGGCGCACTCGCACTCACGGCGCAGCCGGCCAAGCAGGATCCCTTCCGCCCGCTCCCGGGCGACGTGACGGCCGTGCCCTTCGGCGATGCCGAGGCTCTCTCGGCAGTGGTCACCGACGCGACCGCGGCCATCCTGCTCGAACCCATCCAGGGCGAGGGAGGGGTGATCGTGCCACCCGCGGGGTACCTTGCCGCGGCACGAGAGATCGCCGACCGCCATGGGGCACTTCTCATCCTCGATGAGGTCCAGACCGGCATGGGGCGCACCGGCATGTGGTTCGCGCATCAGCATGAGGGCGTGACTCCGGATGTCGTGACGATGGCCAAGGGGCTCGGCGGTGGCCTGCCCATCGGCGCCTGCATCGCACTCGGACGAGCGGCCGACCTCTTTCAGCCGGGCTCGCATGGCTCGACCTTCGGCGGCAATCCGGTGTGCAGTGCGGCCGCTCTCGCCGTGATCGAGATCCTCGACCAAGGAGGTTTCGTGTCGCGCGCCTCGACGATTCACGACCGACTCGCGATTGACCTCGTGGACTCGTCCGGCGGCGTCGTCGACCATGTTCGCGGTCGCGGACTTCTGCTCGCCTGCGTCCTGGACGGAGTGCCCGGCTCGGATCTCGAACGCGAGTGCCGGGCACAAGGGCTCCTGGTGAATGCGGTCGCGCCCAATGCCGTGCGCATGGCCCCGGCGCTCACTATCACCGACGAGGATCTCGACGAGGTCATCTCACGATGGCAGCGTGCATGTGCCGCGGCACGCGAGAGTGCGTCATGAGCGCCCCCACCAGCATGGCAGCACGTCGTGCGCGCATCGCCGAGATCATCGCGTCGACGTCCATCGCCTCGCAGGCAGATCTGCAGGCTCAGCTGCAACGGGAGGGAATCACGGTCACCCAGGCCACCGTGTCCCGAGACCTGGAGGCGATCGGTGCGGTGAAGCGTCATGAGGGCGACGGAAGCATTCGCTACGAGATCGTGCAGCCCACGATCTCGCGTCTGTCACCCTCGACCGGTGCGGACGCCCTCGCACGCATCGCAGCTGACGTGCTGCTCGATGCCGAGGCTGCGCTGAATATCGCCGTCCTGCACACGCCACCGGGGGCTGCTCACTACCTCGCCGGTTTCCTCGATCGAACCAACGTCGATGATCTCGTCGGCACCGTGGCAGGAGACGACACCGTCATCGTCGTCATGCGCACCGTCGAGTCGGCGAGTGATCTGTGCGACAGGCTGCTGCTGCTCGCGGGTGGCAGACATGGTCCGGTCGCCCCGCACGGCACAATGACGCCAGGCTCGCGCATGGGCGTGGTCGAGAGGAGAACGTCGTGACTGAGGGGACAGCACTGTGACCGAGCAGCAGCCCACCCGACTCTGGGGCGGACGCTTCGAGTCAGGGCCCTCCGATGCGATGGCCGCACTGAGTGCTTCCGTGCACTTCGACTGGCGTCTGGCGCCGTATGACATCCAGCAGACCCGTGCTCACGCCCGCATCCTGCACGCTGCAGGTCTGCTCAGCGACACTGAGCTGGCGGCGGTCGATGGAGCGCTCGCCGAAATCGCGGAGCAGGTAGCCAACGGCACGATCGGCCCAGAGGCGCAGGATGAGGACGTCCACACGGCAATTGAGCGGCATCTCATCGCGCGGCTCGGCGAGCTCGGCGGAAAGCTGCGCGCCGGCCGTAGTCGCAATGACCAGGTGGCCACCGATTTCCGGCTCTACCTGCGTGATCAGGTGCGCGTGATCGTGCATGCGATCATCGATCTGCAAAACGCTTTTATGCGGCAGGCCGACCAGCACGTCGAGACCTACTCGCCCGGATTCACTCACCTCCAGCATGCGCAGCCGGTGTCCTTCGGTCATGAGCTTGCCAAGCACGTCCACGCGCTCGGTCGCGACATCGAGCGCTATGCCGATTGGGATCGCCGCACCTCGCGTTCGCCACTCGGCTCAGGTGCGCTCGCAGGCTCGAGTCTCGGGCTTGATCCGCGAGCGGTGGCCCTTGACCTCGGTTTCGATCGTGCGCTTGCCAATTCCATTGACGCAGTGAGCGACCGTGACTGGGTGGCAGAGTTCCTCTTCGTTTCGGCGATGCTCGGCGTGCATCTCTCGCGCATCGGCGAGGAGGTCATCCTGATGACGTCGCGTGAGTTCGGCTGGGCCACGCTCGATGACGCGTGGTCCACGGGATCCTCGATCATGCCGCAGAAGAAGAATCCCGATGTCGCCGAACTCGCGCGCGGCAAGTCCGGTCGTCTCATCGGCAACCTCACCGGTCTTCTTGCGACACTCAAGGGTCTTCCGTTCGCGTATAACCGCGATCTCCAGGAGGACAAGGAGCCCGTATTCGACACGGTGGAGCAGTTGCTCCTGGTGCTCCCGGCTATGAGCGGGATGATCGCGACGCTTCGATTCGACACCGAGCGGATGAATGCGTCCGCACCGCAGGGCTTTGCGCTCGCCACGGATATCGCGGAATGGCTCGTGCGCTCAGGAGTGGTGTTCCGCGAGGCGCATGAGATCGCGGGTGCCTGCGTGAGGTCGGCGGAATCTCGTGGAGTTGAACTCTGGGATCTCACTGATGCTGAACTGTCAGCAGTCTCGCCGCACCTGACCCCTCAGGTGCGTGAGGTTCTCTCGGTTCGCGGATCGCTGGATTCCCGTTCCGCCTTCGGCGGCACGGCGCCCGCGCGTGTCCGCGAGCAGCTGGCGGATCTGCAGCGCATGATCGCGGCCGAGGCCTCCTCCTGGGCCTGACTCTCGATCGGTGAGCCAGCGCACTGTCGCGACACCGAGTGCGCCAAGATGAGCGAGTGACCTCAGGCATCCTTGACGAACTCATCTGGCGCGAGCTGATTGCTCAGAGCACCGATCTCGGTGCACTGCAGGCAGCGACCGAGGCCGGGCCCATCACCCTGTACTGCGGCTTCGATCCCACGGCACCGAGCCTTCACCTGGGCAACCTGGCACAGATCCTCACCGTGCGCCGCTTCCAGATGGCCGGTCACCGACCTCTTGCGCTGGTGGGCGGCGCGACCGGGCTGATCGGTGATCCGAAGATGACGGGGGAGCGCACCCTGAATCCTCGTGAAGTGGTTGAGGAGTGGGTCGGGCGCATTCGCGGCCAGCTCGAGCGCTTCTACGATTTCGAGGGCAGCAATGCGGCCGAGATGGTCAACAACTACGACTGGACAGTCGGCGTCTCCGTTCTCGAGTTCCTCCGGGATATCGGCAAGCACTTCAGCGTCAATCGCATGCTCGATCGTGAGGCCGTGGCTGCGCGACTGGCCAAGGAAGGCATCTCGTACACGGAGTTCAGCTACCAGTTGCTGCAGTCCTTCGACTACCTCCAGCTCTACCGTTCTCACGGCTGCACCTTGCAGACCGGAGGATCAGACCAGTGGGGCAACATCACGGCCGGGGTCGATCTGATCCGCCGAGTCGAGCAGGCGAGCGTCCATGCCCTGACCACGCCGCTGCTGGTGAAGGCTGACGGAACGAAGTTCGGCAAGACCGAATCCGGGACTGTCTGGCTCGACCCTGCGCTGACGAGCCCATACGCGTTCTTCCAGTTCTGGCTCAATGCCGACGACCGCGATGTGCCGGTCCTCCTGCGTACGTACAGTTTCAAGGGACGCGACGACATCCGCACTCTCCTGGAGGCCACGGTCGAGCGTCCGCAGGAACGTGCGGCCCAGCGGGCGCTGGCCATGGAACTCACGGCCCTAGTCCACGGTGACGCGGAGCGCGATGCCGCAGAGGCAGCCGGACGCGCCCTGTTCGGACAGGGAGATCTCGCCGATCTGCCGGCGTCGACCCTTGCGGCGGCTCTGTCGGAGACCCCGCACGGGACCGTGGAGGCAGGCGAGGTTGTGGGGGGAGCCCTGCCTGCCATTGATGAGCTGCTCGTGAGAAGCGGGCTCGTGACCAGCAAGTCCCAGGCTCGGCGAACCATCGCCGAGGGCGGCGCCTACCTCAATAACGTCCGGGTCACCGATGAAGCCTTCGCGCCCACCGGCGCCGATCTCCTCGGTGGACAGTGGCTGGTCCTGCGGCGCGGCAAGCGCTCCGTCGGCGGTATCAAGGTGATGGGCTAAGAAAATCCCATGGATGGCAACGGTTTTTGCGCTCTGTGACGCACCGCACGCCCCTGAGGGCCTGCCCGATTTGACCTTGTCATGAGCGCTGGCATAGTGTTGACCCACCGCAAGGGAGTAACGGACACCAAGCCGCACTGAGTGCGCCAAGCAAGGCCGGTCCTGCGGGAACTGACAGAGATCCTCTCGGTCCGACACGCCCGCCAAGGCGATTTGACCGAATACGAAGAAATCTGTAAGTTAGGAACGTTGCCCCAAAATCTGGCCGAGAGGCGAGGTTGAGGTGCGCGCCCGAACCTTGAGAACTCAACAGCGTGTCACATATCAATACCAATACCCCGTGCGTGGGTGTGGTCTTCTGACCCATTCCACGGCGGAAATTCCTTTGGTAGACAAAAGGCAAGAAATTGTCAGTTTTGTCCGCCGGAATCAACTCAAACATTTATGGAGAGTTTGATCCTGGCTCAGGACGAACGCTGGCGGCGTGCTTAACACATGCAAGTCGAACGGTGAAGGGGAGCTTGCTCCCTGGATCAGTGGCGAACGGGTGAGTAACACGTGGGCAACCTGCCCCTGACTTCGGGATAACGCTTCGAAAGAGGTGCTAATACCGGATATGAACCCTGAGGGCATCCTCGGGGTTGGAAAGTTTTTCGGTCAGGGATGGGCCCGCGGCCTATCAGCTTGTTGGTGAGGTAGTGGCTCACCAAGGCGACGACGGGTAGCCGG
>JBJSWO010000108.1:0-4492 GCA_046085905.1 Actinomycetes bacterium
TTGTTGCCGCGATTGCGATCGGATTCGCTCTAGCCGCGGCCTTCCTCAATGCCGCATTCGACTTCTGCCTTGGCTGCGAGATGTACCTGCTCGGTGCGCGCCTGCGTCACCGCTAGTCACGCGGCATTGACTTACGGGACGATGACTGCGCGTCCCTCGACTCGTCCGGCACGCAGGTCGTCGACAGCGCGCTGCACCTCGTCGAGCGGGTAGACCGTCACCGTCGACTCGATGCGATCAGCACGAGCCAGATCGATCACCTCGGCGAGCTCAGGCGCTGATCCCCAGTTCGTCGTGGTGAACACTGACTCCGGCGGCATCGTGAAGAAGCTGAGCTCTGTGCTTCCGCCACCAAGGCCGACGATGCTGAGCATGCCGCGCGCGCCGAGGAGCGACCGAGCCGTTGTGAGTGACGCATCGTTTCCGACGAAGTCGAGCACTGCGGCGCACGCACCGGCCAGATCATGCTCGGCCATGGCCTCGCCGAATTCCGTATCGGTCGGGTCGAGTGCGATGTCGGCACCGAGCTCGAGGGCACGTGCACGCTTTGCCGGATCGGGATCGAGGCCAACGATGCGCGCATCGCTCAGCAGGTTCAGGTACTGCACGCCGAACTGGCCGAGACCGCCGAGACCGATCGCAACGGCAGTGCTTCCGGGCTCGAGATGCGCGAGCGCGCGCTTCACTGCGCGGTAGGGAGTCAGGCCCGCATCGGTCAGGCCCGCGGCCTTCACCGAGTCGAGCTCGCCGATGCGCACGAGATGACGCTCCGCCGGGACGATCATGTACTCGGCGAAGCCACCGGGAATGCCGATGCCATTCATCGAGAGCACCTGAACTGAGCACATGTTCTCGAGCCCCGACAGACAGGTCGGGCAGGAGCCGCATCCCTGAGCGCCGAACACGACGACCGAATCCCCGACCGCGACCGTGGTGACGCCGTCGCCGATCTCGGCCACGATGCCGGCGGTCTCGTGCCCGAGCACTGCCGGGAAACCGGGCAGGATCGCCGGGTCACCGTCGATGAGATGCAGGTCGGTGTGGCAGAGGCCTGCCGCCGTGACGCGGATGAGCACCTGGCCCGCCGCCGGCACCGGACGCGGGATCTCGGTGATCTCGAGCAGTTCGCCGTAACCGTTCAGCACTGCAGCACGCATGGTCGTCCTCACTCAGCGGAACTGCGCGATGCGCGGCTCGGTGTCATCAATGGAATACGACGTGGCTTCCTCGTAGGCGACTCCCTCGGAGATCCCTGAGCTGTCGGCCACGCGATACAGATCCTTGTAGGCGAGCAGAGCGCCCTTGCTGTTCTCGGCGATGGTCTCCGCGAGTGCATCGACCGCCGCATCAAGGCCGGCGAGCGGATGTGACGCGGAAGCCAGCCCCCACTCTGCTGCCTGCACACCGGTGAAGGTCATGGCCGAGTACGACAGCAGGCGAGCGCGCTGAGCGCCGACCAGGTGCGGCAACCGCTGGCTCATGCCCCACGACGGGCGCAGGCCCCACTTCGCATGCGTATCGCCGAACTTCGCCTCGTCGGCGGCGATGATCAGATCACAGGCGAGTGCGAGCTCGAGAGCGCCGGTGAAGCAGAAGCCGTTGACCTTCGCGATCACGATCGCCTCGAGTGCCGCGATGGCATCGATGACCGCGCGCGCGGGCAGATCGAGGTAGTCGCCGACTGCGCCGCCCTCGAGCGAGCGCGTGCCGAGTGACTTCAGGTCGACGCCGGCGCTGAACGCTCGCCCCTCGCCGGTGATCACCACGGCGCGGATCGACGGGTCGGCCGCGATCGCACCCAGGGCGTCGGCAAGCTCCTCGAGCATGACCACGGTGATCGCGTTCATGGCCTCGGGGCGATTCAGCGTGATCGTCGCCGTCGGCGAGGGGATCTCAAGTCGGATCTGCTCGTAAGTCATGCCAGCAACTTACTTTCGGCCGCAGTGCTCGGCAGGTGATCGGCCCGAAAGTGACGAATCTCCCCGCCCGAGGTGCGGGCGGGGAGATTCGGGAGTCGAACTGAGGATTAGTCCTCGTGGCCCGGCTTGGTCGGCTCGAAGCCGGCCGCCTTGAGCATCTTGCGGAAGTCGACGATCTGCTGCTCGCCGCAGTCGTGGCCCTTCGGGCGGTCGAAGAACTCCATCTGATCGCCCACGTGGATCTTGAACTTGCCGCTGTGGTTCTCCTCGACGGTGCCGACGGCCTCGAGCAGGCTGATGGCGTCGTGCCACCGGACGTTGTGGCTGGTCGGGTGCGCGAAGATCGCGGTGAGGGTGTCGGTGTGGTGGTTGTTCAGGTGCACCGGCTGCTCTTGGTTGGTCATCACTGCCTTTCGAAGATGCGCGTCGTCGTTGATGCGCCTCAGGGGATCGTACGTGATGGGAATGAGCAAGGGCGCCCCAGCAGGGACGCCCTTGACTCATGGCGGTGGCGGTGGGAACCGTCGTTCGCTTCGCGAGCTCCTCCCAAATCCCCTCATCAATAAATACGTCAGGGCCCCAGAAGGGGCCCTGACGTATTTGGCGGTGGCGGTGGGATTTGAACCCACGGTGAGCTTTCACCCACACACGCTTTCGAGGCGTGCTCCTTTGGCCGCTCGGACACGCCACCGCGGAAAAGCCTACAAGCACGAAGCGGGACGAACCGAATCGGTCCGTCCCGCTTGCGTATCAGCGCGGAGGATAGGGGATTTGAACCCCTGAGGGGTTTCCCCCAACCCGCGTTCCAGGCGAGCGCCATAGGCCACTAGGCGAATCCTCCGTGGGAGAGGCTACAAGTCGGGGCACTTGGTGAGCCAATCGCCTGCCCCGTACCCTTGTCCCGACCCCTCGTGCGGCGTCATCTCGCTGAACCCCCCCAGGGCCGGAAGGCAGCAAGGGCAGGCGGGCTCTGATGGGTGTGCGGGGGGTCCCTTATGTCGCCGGTGAGGGCAACCGAAGCTGAACGCGAAGGGTGGAGCCCTCCGCACCGTGGCTCAGCGACCACTTCTCGCTCACGCTGTCGAGCATGGAGGAGCCCAGGCCTGGGCTGCCGCCGGTTGGGCCAGCCCCGTTGTCATTCACGAGCACCAGGATCGAGTTCGCATCTGTCGAGATTGCGATGCGGATGGAGGACGCGCCGCCGTGCCGGATGGCGTTGCTGAGTCCTTCCTCCACCACGCGTGCGACATCGCGAGCGAATCTCCCGCGTCCTTCGGCGATGGCCGCGTCGACACTGAAATCGACCGAGCAGAGGCTCGACCACAGTGAAACCTTGTGCTCGACCGCGTCGAGAAGGGTGAGGTCGTCGTCCGATGTGGCGACCAGGGGCTCGGTGAGCACGGTGTGTGCCTCCTGCAAGGCGCGGCGAAACGCCACCACATCCTGCGTCTGTGTCGCGCGTTCAATCACTACGGCGCAGGCGATCAAGCGCGTCTGGACGGCGCCATGGAGGATCCGTGCGGATTCGCGAGCGAGCTGGGCCACCTGTCGACTGGTGGCATGCGACTCGATCAGTTCGTGGTCAATTTCAGCCTGGAAGGTGCGCGCGATGTCATCGCGATGAGTGCGGATCGATCCGAGTGCCGATGAGGCGACGATCACGGCCGAGCCGAAGACCACTGACGCGATGAATTCGCTCCACGTGTAGTCGGTGGAACCCCAGAGAGCACGTGCAGGAAATGAGAGGAGACCTGTGATCTCGACGAGGAATACCGTCGAGATGAAGATGGCCGCATGCTGCTGCGGGTATCGCTGCATGACTCGATTGCCGATGGTGAGCAAGACGGCAATCAGCGCGACCCCGACGGCCAAGGTCAGCAATCCCACTCGCCAGCCGAGGATCGTGATGGATTCGGCGGATGCGGCAAGCACGTAGATCACGATGACCGCCAGCGGGCGAAACGGCTGCTGAGTGACGATGTTGCGGATGATTCCGACCAGGCCCAGGCGAGAATCGCGCATGGTCGTGCGTGACCACAGTGAACGGCTCAGCGGTCGAACGGTGTCCTCCGCGGTCGATCTCAGCTCCTGCGCGATCGCGGGCCAGTGTTCCTGCCCCAGCGCTCTCTCCTGGTCCTTGAGCCGCTCCTCGAGTCCGGTTCTGGCGCTCACGAGCGCATCGTCGATGTCGGTGTGCAGTGCCATCTGCATGCGCTGAACGATCTCGCCGACCTCCTGGCGGGCGAGTTCGAGAGCGATGCCCTCCTCGAGGAGTGACGCGCGTCGCTCATCCTCGAGCCGACGTGCCTGCATCAGCACCATCAAGCCGATGCCGATGGTGGCGACAGCCAGGATGGTGATGAGGACGCCGGCTAAGGGCTGCGTCGAGGCCTGGAGCCCAAGGCTTCTCGTGATCAGCAGCTCGGAGAGCGCGAAGACCGTTGCCGTCACGACGGAGACCACGACGGACTCACGGGTGGAAAGCCGGCGACCCTCCCGAGTCTGCCTGTTGATCCACCACGCCGCATCGAGTGCGATCACCGGAGGCAGGGCGCTCAAAGCCGCGGCGAGGA
>JBJSWO010000109.1:0-16151 GCA_046085905.1 Actinomycetes bacterium
ATCGATCACCGGGAGAACCGATTCACGTGATCCTCGAGCGTCGATCAGCGCACCGTCAATGATGTGATGCGGGGCGCCGCTGCAGGCGGCAACGACATCGACGCGAGCGATCACCTGCGCGAGCTCATCGTCGGTGACAGGAACGACACCATGGGAGGTGGCGAACTTCGCCGCGCGTCCGGACGACGAGTAGACGTAGATCTCCTCGACACCGCGCTTGGCCAGTGCCGAGGTCACGACACGTGCGTAGGAGCCGGTGCCGAGGACGAGCGCTGAGCGCCCGGCGAGCGAGCCATGACGTTCCTCGGCCACGTCGAGGCCGACCGTCACGATCGAACGACCCGCAGCCCCGAGGCCCGTCATGTTGGTGACTGCCTTGGAGGTCGCGAGGGCTCTCTGCATCATCCGCTCGAGGGTGGGGCTCGTGGTCTCGGCCACCTGAGCCGCAGCGAGTGCGGACTTCACCTGCCCGGCGACTTCGTCCTCGCCGACCACCATGGACTCAAGCCCCGAGGCGACCGAGAACAGGTGCTGGGCAACCGACGTGCCCATCGTCACCCGCATCGATTCGACGACCTCCTCGTGCGCGATTCCGGTCTGGTCGGAGATCTCGCGAGTGGTGAGATCGACCGCCTCATGGAAGCGATCGAGATCGAGGTACACCTCGAAGCGGTTGCAGGTCGACAGCACGAGGGCGCCGTTGACTCCCTCGTGACGTGCCAGGATTGAGGCGAGGGAGGTTCCGGCGTGACTGAGACGCTCGATCTCCTCCAGGGATGCGTCGTGGTGACTTGCACCGACGAGCACCAGGACCATGGGGCGAATCGTACGCCCGCGAACGGACTCCCACATGTTCGGTAGGTTGGGGATATGACCCAGGCCACCCTTCTTCCCGCTCAGCACCCGCTGAACGCGAGAGGCACGGCCGAGTCCCCGCTGATTCGGGCCTATCGGGGCGAGCGCCCGGCGACCAGGCCGATCTGGATGATGCGTCAGGCAGGCAGGTCACTTCGGGAGTACCGAGCACTGCGCGAGGGCGTCGCGATGCTGGATTCCTGCCTGCGGCCTGAGATGGCAGCCGAGATCACGCTTCAGCCGGTGCGTCGTCACAAGGTCGATGCGGCGATCTTCTTCAGCGACATCGTGGTTCCGCTCAAGCTCGCCGGTGTCGATGTCGAGATAGCGGCGGGCATCGGCCCCGTCATGGGGACCCCCGTGCGCAGTCGCGCGGAGTTCGCCGCCCTTCCCGAACTCGATGAGTCCTCACTGGCTCCCATTACCGAGGCAATCGGGATCGTCACCGATGAGCTCGGTACGACTCCGCTCATCGGTTTCTGCGGCGCACCGTTCACACTGGCGTCCTACCTGATCGAGGGCCGCCCCTCGCGCGAGTACGCCTACACGAAGGCGATGATGCGCGAGGATCCTGAGCTCTGGAATGACCTCCTCTCCTGGGTAGCACGCACCACCGGCACCTTCCTGCGCGGGCAAGTGCTGGCGGGCGCGAGCGCGGTTCAGCTCTTCGACTCCTGGGCAGGCGCACTGACTCCGGATGAATACATCGCGTACGCGCGCCCCTACTCCGCTGCGGTTCTCGATCGAGTAAGCGATCTGCCCGTTCCGCGGGTGCACTTCGGCACCCGCACCCAGAAACTCCTGGTCGCCATGCGCGACGCCGGCGCCACCGTTATGGGTGTCGATCAGTACACGCCGCTCGACCTCGCCAACGAACTCCTCGGTGGCACCACGCCATTGCAGGGAAATATCGATCCCGATCTGCTCGACGCACCCTGGTCGATCCTGTCGGCGCATGTACTCGACGTCATCGAGCGCGGCACATCTGCGCCAGGTCACGTCGTGAATCTCGGACACGGAGTCCCGCCCGAGACCGATCCGGATGTCCTCACCCGCATAGTGGAACTGGTGCACAGCACATCGTGAATGCCATCGTCATCGGAGGCGGGCTCTCGGGTCTCCTCGCCGCCCGCGAGCTCGCTCGCCGCGGAATGCAGGTCACTCTCTTCGAGTCAGCGCGCACCTTCGGCGGTGCGATTGCCGGCGCAGAGCTCGGCGGCGTCACCTCGGACATCGGGGCGGAGGCCTTCGCCATCACGCGACCCGAGGCCTTGGAACTCATCGCCGAGCTCGGTCTCTCCGACCAGGTCATCACCCCGGCACGCTCCGATGCGCACCTGTGGAGCGAGTCGGGAACGGCCGAGCTGCCCCGCAGCCTGATGGGAATTCCCTGCGATCTCTCCGATCCTGCCCTCGCGAGGATCCTGACTGCGAAGGAGATCGCATCGGCGCAGAAGTTCGATGCCCAGGATTTCCCCTCCGATCTTGATCCCGAGATCACCCTGGGCGATCTCGTGCGCCTTCGCATGGGCGAGGCAGTCGTGCGTCGCATCCTGACGCCTGTCGTCGCGGGAGTGCACGCTGTCGATCCCGACCTCGTCGAGGCCGAGGCGGTCATTCCGGGCCTCCTTTCCCGCTGCAGTGAGACCGGTTCACTGGCCGGAGCCTCCGACTCCTTTCGCTCGGCCTCGGGGGCACCCGGTTCCGCGATCAACGGCCTGCGTGGCGGCATGACCACGCTCATCAACGCACTCGTCGCCGACCTCGAGGGCGTCAACGTGAAGTCCAATCGCACTGTCACCGCGGTTCGAAAGTCCAAGACCGGGTGGATTGTCGAGACTGCCGACGTGTCACTGCGCACCGACAATGTCGTGCTCGCTATCTCCGCCCCGGCAGCCCGACGTGTCCTACGCGGCCAGGATCGCATCAACGCCGCACTCGAGAAGTTCAGCGTGGGTGACGTGGCCGTCGTCTCGCTCGTCGTGCAGAGCGCCAAGCTCGACAAGGCACCCGTGGGCTCCGGAGCTCTCGTCGATCCCGACCAGACCACGGTGCGCGCAAAGGCCCTGACCCATGCCTCCGCCAAGTGGGACTGGATCAAGGACACCTTCGGCCCGGGCACGCATCTCATCCGGCTCTCCTACGGCCGCAATGGCGTCATCGAGGAGTCCCTCGACGAGCTGCCCGACCAGGCGCGCCGCGACGCCGAGCGCATCCTGGGCGTGAAGCTTCCCAAGGTGACCGACGTCAAGGTCACCCGTTGGGCAGACTCCCTCGTGCACCAGCGCGTCGGTCATCGGCAGAATGTGCGGACTCTCCAGGAGGCCGTGGCGGCACAGGAGGGGCTGGCCATCATCGGTGCCGGAATCGGCGGCAACGGAATCGCCGGCTCCATCGCGTACTCGCGCACTCTTGCCGAGCAACTGGGCTCCTCTGACGCCTAGGGCACTGAGCGACACCGGCGAATAGATGAAAGACTTGTCTCGTGTCGACAGATGAACGAACCAAGGTGTCCGCTCGTGAGATCAACGAGACCATTCGCTACACGTGCTGGGCAGTGTTCGCCCGCACGGGCATCGCTCCGCCTCCTGGTGCCACCGCTGAGCTAGAGGCGGTAGTCGCTCAGCTCGAGAAGAACGACGTCATTGTCCGCGGCTTCTACGACGTCTCGGCGATGCGCGCCGATGCCGACATCATGATCTGGCTGCATGCTCCGACCGCCGAGCTGATCCAGTCCGCAGTGCGCGAGATTCGCCGTACCGGCCTCGCCGACAGCATGGAACTCGAGTTCTCGACCATGGGCATCCATCGCCCCGCCGAGTTCAACAAGGGTCACGTGCCCGCCTTCATGTCCGGTGTAGATCCGTGCGAGTGGGTCTGCATGTACCCGTTCGTGCGCTCCTATGACTGGTACCTGATCCCCGAGGAGGAGCGTCGGGCGATGCTGGTCGAGCACGGGATGATGGGACGCGACTACACGATGATCAAGTCGAACACTGTCGCGGCTTTCGCCCTCGGTGACTATGAATGGGTACTCGCCCTCGAGTCGCCTGAGCTGCACGAGATCGTCGACATGATGCGTCACCTGCGCAGTTCGCAGGCTCGCCGCCACGTACGCGAGGAGATCCCGTTCTACACGGGCCGTCGCATTGATGCCGCCACGGCAGTCGACATCCTGCGATGACCTACACGGCGCTGCTCCTCTCCTCCTTCGGCGGACCCGAGGGGCCCGATGAGGTCATGCCCTTCCTCGAGCGGGTCACCGCAGGGCGAGGAGTTCCGCGCGAGCGGCTCGAGGAGGTGTCTCACCATTACCTGGCCCTCGGCGGGGTGAGCCCCATCAATGCGCAGAACCGCGAACTGATCGCCGCCCTCGAGACAGAGCTCGTCCGCAGAGGGATCGAGCTCCCGATCTACTGGGGCAACCGGAATTCCGAGCCCTTCTTCGACCGAGCACTCCAGGATCTTCGCGCGGACGGCCACCGCGAGGTCGTCGCACTGGCCACCAGTGCTTACTCGTCGTACTCGGGCTGTCGTCAGTACCGCGAGGACATCGGCATGGCTCTCGAGGCCACCGGGATGAGCGATCTCACGGTGCGAAAGATCAGGCCCTACTTCGACCTGCCCGGCTTCACTGAGCCATTCGCCGACGGCCTGGCCGCGACACTTGGTCGGCTCGCGGAGCAAGGCTTCGATGCGACCACGACGGCGATCTTCTTCACGACTCATTCGGTGCCCGTGTCGATGAGCCAGACCTCCGGCCCGATCGAGGCTCGCGGGGCGGGCGAGGAATCTCTCGGCATCTATGCCCGGCAGCACGAGCTCGCGATCGAGCAGGTAATCGCGAAGGTCCAGGCCGGGCGACCAGGGCTCGTGCCGGAGTGGGCGCTGGTCTATCAATCCCGCAGCGGGCCGCCAACCATCCCCTGGCTCGAGCCCGACATCAATGACGCCATTCGAGACGCGGCGGAGCGCGGGATCTCCGCGGTGGTCATCGTTCCGATCGGTTTCGTCAGCGATCATGTCGAGGTGATCTGGGATCTCGACCATGAGGCGCTGGAGACAGCAACCGAACTCGGACTCGCCTTCGAGCGGGTGTCCACGCCGGGCACCGATTCCCGATTCGTCTCCTCACTGGTCGATCGCATCGAGGAGTCACTCCGTGACGAGGTGCCGGAGTACTGGAAGCCCTTCTGCTCGCAGGACTGCTGCCCGAATGCCCGAGCCCAGCGGCCTGTCATCACGGGCACCTAGACTGACGCGCATGAGCAATTCCGTCGATCGGTTCGACCTCGTAGAGCGCCCCCGCCGCCTCCGGCGCACGGCTGCCATTCGTCGACTCGTGCAGGAGAACCGGCTGTCGGCCGCAGATCTCGTGCTGCCGGTGTTCGTGCGCGAGGGCGCCACTGAGCCCATCGCCATCGGCTCGATGCCCGGTGTCGTGCAGCACTCGCGTGACTCGCTGATGCGCGCTGCAACAGAGGCTGCGGAGGCCGGCGTCGGCGGCATCATGCTTTTCGGCGTCCCGAAGGAGCGCGATGCGTGCGGCGATGTCGCGATCGCAAGCGACAGCATCCTCGCCGAGGCGGTGCGCTGGACCAAGCAGGCCACCGGTGACTCCCTGCCGGTGATCGCCGATCTGTGCCTCGACGAGTTCACCTCGCATGGCCATTGTGGCGTTCTCGATGCCGACGGCAATGTCGACAACGACGCCACCCTCGCCGTCTATCAGCAGATGGGCATCACCCTCGCCGAGGCCGGCAGCGACATCCTCGGCCTGAGCGGAATGATGGACGGCCAGGTCGGTGCCGTGCGCGAGGCACTCGATGACGCGGGTCATGTCGACACCGCGATCCTGGCCTACGCCGCCAAGTACGCCTCCGCGTTCTACGGCCCCTTCCGCGATGCCGTCGAGTCGGCGCTGCAGGGCGATCGCAAGACGTACCAACAGGATCCCGCGAACGGCATTGAGTCCCTTCGCGAGGTGCGACTCGATATTGCCGAGGGTGCCGACATCGTCATGGTCAAGCCGGCACTCCCCTACCTTGACATCCTGGCGCGCACCGCTGACGCCGTCGACGTTCCCGTTGCGGCGTACATCGTCTCGGGCGAGTACTCGATGATCGAGGCCGCAGCAGCCGCGGGCATGATCGATCGCGAGCGCGCGATTCTCGAGGCGCACATGAGCGTCAAGCGCGCAGGCGCCAGCGTGATCTGCACCTACTGGGCAACCGAGGTTGCCCGGCTCATCAAGTGACGACAGAGGGAAGCACCGTGACCGACAGCTCGGCAGCCTGGTTCGCACGTGCGCAGCAGGTAATCCCCGGGGGCGTGAGCTCGCCGGTGCGTGCCTTCCGCTCGGTCGGCGGCACGCCGCCCTACGTCGCCAGCGCGCACGGTGCCACCATCACTGACGTCGAAGGCAAGAAGTACGTCGATCTCGTCGGCGCCTGGGGGCCGGCGATCCTGGGCCATGCTCATCCGGCCGTGGTCGAGGCCACTCAGCGCGCGATCGCCGACTCGTTCTCCTTCGGCGCCCCCTGCCCGCCCGAGGTCGAGCTCGCCGAGGAGATCGTCCGCCGGGTCGGCGCCGTGGATCGCGTGCGCTTCACCAACTCGGGCACCGAAGCAGTGATGACTGCATTGCGTCTCGCACGCGCGAAGAGCGGTCGCGATGTCATCGTGAAGTTCGCCGGCTGCTACCACGGCCACGCCGACTCCATGCTCGTAGCTGCAGGCTCCGGTGTCGCCACCCTGGGGCTGCCCGACTCTCCCGGCGTGACCGAAGGCACGGCGAAGGACACCCTCACCCTCGACTACGGCGATATCGCCGCACTTGAGGCGCTCTTCGCCGAGCACGGCAATCGCATCGCCGCGGTCATCACCGAGGCAATCCCCGCCAACATGGGCGTCGTCCCCCCTCCCGCCGGATTTAACAAGGCCATCCGCGAGCTCACTGCAAAGCACGGTGCCGTGATGATCCTCGACGAGGTCATGACCGGTTTCCGCGTCTCGCGTGATGGCTGGTGGGGCATCGAGGGCAAGACCGAGGGCTGGGCCCCTGACCTGTTCACCTTCGGAAAGGTCATCGGCGGCGGCATGCCGCTCGCCGCGGTCGCGGGCAGTGCCGAGGTCATGGATCTCCTCGCTCCCGCCGGCCCGGTCTACCAAGCGGGCACGCTGAGCGGCAATCCAACGGCGACAACCGCCGGACTCGTCACGCTGCAGCACTGCACTGACGATGTGTACGTTCGGCTGAACGACACCGCCTCCCAGGTGCAGGCGATCATCACCGAGGCGCTCAATTCCGCAGGCGTCCCGAACTCGCCGCAGCGCGCGGGCAATCTCTTCAGCTGGTTCTTCACGAACGAGACCGTGCATACATACGACGAGGCGAAGACGCAGAGCACGAAGGCCTTCGGATCGTTCTTCCATTCGATGCTCGGGAACGGGGTCTGGCTGCCGCCTTCGGCCTATGAGGCCTGGTTCGTCTCTGCCGCGCATGGAGAGCGAGAACTGGAGATCATCAGCGCAGCCGCGCCCGCTGCTGCACGTGCGGCCGCTTCAGCCTGACCTATGCCCGGACGGGCAGTGAGTCGTCGGCGCTGAAGGTGACGCCCGTGAGCCGTTCGGGATTCACGACGAAGTAGAAGACCGTCTCGGCGATCTCGTAGATGCTCAGGGGCTCGCGCGTCGCGAGCTCCTCGGCATTGAGGTGCTGCAGGAAGGCGTCGGCGTCAGTGCCCGCGTACGGAAGACGTGAGCCGTGCGCCTCGACAGTGAGGTACGGCGCCACGGTATTGATCCGCACGCGCGGCTCCATCGCGGCAAGCGCGGTGGTGACCTCGGTGATCTCCGTCAGGCTGTGCGCTCGGATCGCCTCGATGCCGAGCAGGTTGACGATCGCGCCATTCATCTCGCTGAGGAACGGCTCGGCCGCAGCGCGAACGAAATCGATGCCTGCCGGCTCCGTGATCGGCACCCGATCGCAGTTGACGACGCAGTCGAGGCCGTTGCCCCGAGCGGCGGCTAGCTCGACCATCGTGCGGTACGACTCCAGGTTGCCGATCTCGGTGCGGATCTGGGCGCGCGAGAAGTGCGAGGTGTGCGCGAGCTCATCGGCGCCCATCACGAACCAGCCATTGCGGATGAACTCATAGCCGACGGCCTCGCCGACGGCAGTGTGGATGCCGGTGATGAGGACGGAGGGCGCATGGCTGGCGGGCATGGCACCAGTCTTGCATGCCCGAGTCATCTACCCTGGTAGACATTTTATCTACCTTGGTAGAAGATGAACCCATGTCCATGAACATCAAGAGCGATGAGGCTCACCAGCTGGCCCGAGAGTTCGCCGCGCTCGAGCAGACGAGCATGACGGAGGCCGTCGTGATCTCCCTGCGCGAGGCGCTGGCTCGACGGCGCGCGGAAGGAGTCAAGGCGGAACGACTGGCCAGGATGCGCGCGATCTCGTCCAGTTTCGCGGAGCTGGAACGCAACCAGGAAGGGCCGAGCCTCTGGGAGATCAATGCCGACCTCTACGACGAGGTGGGTCTACCTCGATGATCGTCGATTCCTCTGCCATTCTCGCAATCTTGCTAGGCGAGCCGGAACGGCCCGCCTTCGAGGAGGCGATCGCAAGTGCGCCTGTCCCCCGCATGTCTGCCGCCTCGTATCTCGAGGCAGGAATCGTGATCGACGCGAAAGGCAACCCGATACTTTCGCGGATGCTCGACGCCCTACTCGCAGGTGCCGACATCGCCATCGCACCTGTCACTGCCGAGCAAGCAGTCATTGCCCGTGAGGCCTATCGAGACTTCGGTCGGGGCAGCGGCCATCCGGCCGGCCTCAACTTCGGCGACTGCTTCTCCTATGCGCTCGCCAAGGCCTCGGGCGAGCCCTTGCTCTTCAAGGGCGAGGACTTCATTCACACCGACGTGCAGCGAGCCTGACCAGGTCGAACCTGAGTGACGGTCAAATCACTCGTGCGACACAATTGGGGCTCACGCGCCCGTAGCTCAATGGATAGAGCAACCGGTTTCTACCCGGTCGGTTGGGGGTTCGAGTCCCTCCGGGCGCACACATTTCTCGTGGACGTCACGGCGTGGGCTGGAAAGCCCCATCTCGGCAGACTCCCGTGCTAAATGGTCCGACCGACGCGCGAGCAGCACACGTCTCGCGCTCGACCTCGTCGAGAGCCTTCGGGATGCCCATGAGGTACTGCACGAGAGAGACCTCGCGACTGAGGTTGGCGAGCAGAGCGGGTGTCACGAAGATCGTCGACACCGACGGAGTGCCGGATCCTGTCGCGTTGCTGGCTTGCACGACGATTGTCCACACGCCGGTCGGCGAGTTTCGACCCAGTTGATAGAGAGCAGGCAATGACACCATGCTGTTCAGGCCCGAGGCGGGCACGCTGATCAAGGCCACTGGTGCCGCAGAATGCGAGGCCGGCGCGTAGAGGGTCACCGTGTAGCCCGAAGGCGGGGGCACAGACTCCACGGGAGTGAGCCAACTCGTGTCGACGGTTCCCGACGAAGAAACCGTTCCCGAAAGCGCCTGCACGCGCCCCGGCACGGAGCCCACCACGTTGATACGGACGTTCGAGGGAGAGCTCACGCCGGAGGCATTCCTCGCTGATACCGAGAACGTCCATACACCCGTGCCGCTGAGGGGCTGAGTCGTGTACGAGGCCACCGCGGTGACGTTGAGCGAGGTTGCTTGACCCGACGGAGACACTGATGTCACCACGTACGAGTCGAGGGGCGGAGAGGCGTAGATCGGCGTCCAGCTGAGCAGCACGCGACCGTTGGGCAACTCCCTGGCCTTGAGATTCTGGGGAGTCGGCGGGGGCCCGGAGCCGAGCAGCACACTTGTTGAACCGCTTAGACCAGTGCCATTCGCATTCGTGGCCGCGACGCTCACCGACCAGAATCCGGCTTCCGGAAGCTGGGCCGTGTACGACGCCAGCTGCGCACCGGATCCACCAGTGGTCTGTGACATCTGGACGTCGGCGACCGGGACCGTGACTGAGCCGGATCCGCCATTGGGCTCGCGATAGGAGATTCGATACGAGGTTATGGGCGATGTCGTGAGCGGCACGAGCCAGGACACTGTCGCTTGGTTGGACTGCGTGGCAGCCGCCTGCACGCCTGTCACGGCCGCGGGCGGAAGAGTCTGGGAATTCGGCCCTGGCACGACAGCGCCGGCCGCAGTCGCGTAAACACCGGACTGAACCGGGCCACTGACACCATCCAGCAGCACATCGACAGTCCCGCGCTGACCCGTGACAGGGATCGTGACGATCGTCGTGCCCGGATTGAAGGACACGGAAGGACAGAGGACCGAGCCCTTCTTCACCTTGCACTTGAGCGCAGACGACGGTCCATTGATCGTGGACGACACTGTCACCGCCGCAGCCTGTCGCGGGTTGAGCAGTGCGCCTCCCTTTGCAGATGCCATCGTGGCTCCGAAGTTGGCGGTCTGCGCACTGAACCCGAGGTTCGACACTGCGATGGTGATGCTGGAATTTCCTGCCTTGCCTGTCGTCGGCGCGACAGTGGCAGTCAGCTGTCCGAAGTCCACACCGAATGCCGCGGCCAGGAATGGGTCAAGGTAATTCGCACATACGCTCGGTGCACCGACATTGCCGAGCGAGCCCTGCGTCACCGAGCTCGGCTTGCACTGCGGTGCAGAAGTATTCACCACGGGCCATCCATAAGCGATGTCAGGCGAGACTGAGGCATTGGTGCCCGCAGAAACCATCCACCCGGGCTGATCACCGCCGTTCGGTGCCGTGATCTGCCAGGGATTGTCAGGGCATGGGTTTCCGCGAACCGGCACCTGCGCCGTGATCACACTGCATACCCACATTCCCATGTCGAACCCGCCGTTCGGGGCATAGGCCACGTAGATCTGCGGATTGGAGTAGAAGGTTTCATCCGGAGTCGAGAGCACGGGCACGCCACTGGTACCCGACGGAGGGTTCCAGCCATTGTTCGCGCAGTAGAGCTGGGCAGTGGATCCATTGGATACCAGGTAGTTGCTCGTCGGCGCGCTACCACCGACGGAGAACTGCGTCTGCCCTCCTCCGAGAAATTGCAGAAGTGTCTGGCCGGTCGTGCCATTGGGGTACTCACTCTGCGCGCACTGCACCCCCGTCGATTGCGTGATGCCCGACTTCGCGGCCTGGGCAAGCTGGAAGATCGTTGTCACCGCAGTCTGGTCGATCGTGCCGATGCCGTTGGTATTCGCAGCGAAGGGATACAGATCCGCAACCGTGAGATCCCCCTCTTCGGATGCGGGATTGTTGAAGACCACTGAGCGACCCGCAGTCATGAGAGCGGAAGTGTCCAAGAACGTGGCGACCTGAGCCGCGGGAACATTCTGCGGGAAGGCCGCGTTCTGGTACTGCGCCATTGCTGCCGGCCACGATGACTCGGCTGGATCCCAGTCAGATGTCTCGCCGGTGTAGAGAATCAGGCCTGGTCCCACCGGCCCCGAGCCGTTGCGCAATCCGGCCGCCGCGATCCTGTTGTACACCTGACCTTGGGGGTCGACGCAGCTGTACACCTGGTTCGATGAATTCGGCAGGCAACTATTGAAGTTGCTGCTCACCATCGCGTTCGGGTAGAAGGCCGCAGCTGAGCTCAATCCGAGGAGTTGGTCCCATTGCGCGCTGGATGCGGGCAGGAAGCTGAGGCCTCCCCAGGTAGGTGTGTTCAATCCCGACTGGGTGGACGTCGAGGAGCCCGCCAGGCTGACAGCACGGGGATCATTGGATGGAACGGTGATGTTTCCGGTGAGTGCGGGGCTCAGGCTTGCCTGGGCGCGAGGAGCCTGCCCGTAAGCGCCGAGGTTCGACAGCCATGGCGTGGATCCGCCCGCGAAGAAGCCCGTGGACGGATTTGCGCGAAGCGCGGTCTGGATCAAGCCACCGGTCGCCTGACTCCAGCTCGCTCCTGTGCTCGCCCACGCTCGGTCCACCTGATCGTTGAGGTTGGCAGCGAAGGAGCGCACACCAGAGCAGGTGAGCATCATCGGCGGAGTGCTCGAGGCGGTCGTGGTGGCTCCGGCACAGAAGGACTGCGCTTGCTGCGAGCTCTCCGGCGGAGTGGGCGAGACGAGCATCGATGCGTACACGCCGCCCTGAACGGCCATGGCCGAGCCGAGGTTGATCCACGAGGTGTAGTAGCCGGTGATCTGCTGCATCGTTGTGAAGTACTGATTCTCCATCCCGCCGAGTGGAGCGGGCGATCCTGCCGACACTGAATTGGCAGCCAGGCTAGCCGCGACTGCATTCGCGCAGGTGGCGATGAGACCGCCGGAAGACTGTCCCGCAGCCGAGGCATTGAGCATTGCGGCGAGATTCTGGGTATCGACCGCCACCGAGTTCAGACCCGACAGGTAGGGGGGCACACCCGGGCCGGAACCGAAGACTTGCTGACCGTAGATGGAGAGGACGTTCAGCCCGCTCTGCCCGGAGACATTCGCCGAGACCCAGGCCGGGCTCGAGGCATCGACGTAATTGGCGTAGGCCTTCTGGATCGTGGACACATAAGTATTCGCCTGGACGAGAAGAGTCTGGCAGGCACCCTGGGATGACACGGCCACGTTATTGGTGACCTGCTGGGACAAGGTATTGATGCTGGCCTGGATAGCCGTGAGCTCGGCATTCGTCTGCGCGAATCCGGCATTGATCGAACTCTCGAGTTGGGCGAGCTCCTGTTCGTAGTTGGGCTCGGGGAAGGCCAGTCCGAGCAGGTAGTCGAATCCCAGTCCGAACAGCTCTCCCTGGAGGTCATCGAGCAACGTGCTGGTGACCTCCTCGCTCAGACTTGAGGTGGCGACGGAGGTCTTGGCCAGGCCTTTGATTGGCGCGTATCCCTCCTCGTCCACATCATCGCCATCGACAGCCATGGTCTCCCATTTATCGGACGCCTGAGCCGGGGCCGGCGCGGCGAGTACCGCGAGGCCCAGACTCACGGCCGCAGCAGCGGCCGCGAGAGCACGCATTCGCGAAGACCTGATTCTCATGGACCCACTCCCCCTCTACCCGCCCATCACGAGACGGTGGCCACGAACCTAGTAGGTCTAGACAAGTTGTCAATTCACCGCCGAGTCATCCGTGAATTGACCGTGGCGCGGGCCACGAGCACGCTCGGCTTACGGCTGGGCACCCGCGATCATGACGCCTGCCGTGCGCTGCACGGAGAGCTGCACGTCGCCGCCCGCCACGCACGAGATCACGTGACCTCCCGCCTTGCGATCTGCGGTGAGCCCGTGAAGGTGCAGGCCGGGAGCACCCGTGCCGGCGAGATCAGGGCCAGTGCGGAAACCCACGAGAGCAGCACGGCGCTCCCCGAGCGGGAACAAGGTCTGCTTGGCCACCACCTGCGAGAGCGGCGGATACGGAACCGTCTGCGCGGGAACACTGCGGAAGGTCAGGTCGGAGAAGGTTCCGCGCACCCGCACGGCAACGATCCCCCTGTCGGATTGAGCAAGCGCGTTCACCCCGGCGATCAGGTTCGCGCAGGTGGTGCCGAGAGGAACGGGCCCTGAAGCCGTCGGGGCGAATTTCACGGATTCGAAGAATGGCGTCGTCTGGCTTCCGTCGATGATCACGGGAGTTCCATCAGTGCCGACTCGATACGACTCTCCGCCGACCATGATCAACTCGCCGTCGAGGTGGTCGAAGGTGCCCAGGCCCAGCGTGGTGCCCTTCGATGCAGACGTGATCGGCGCAAGGCCCGCGTAGTTGGGCGAGATGAGGTAGTCATAGGTGCCGATCTGATGCACCCAGGGATCATCGGCGGCGGCTGAGGCGATCGGAGCGCCGATGCTGACGACGGCTGCCGCCACGAGCGCTGTCACTGAAACTCGATGCCACATGCTTGGCTCCCCGTGATGTGAGCAGGCCCACCCTGCCGAGCACGAGCGTAGTTGTGCCGGAGTCGAGCGTTAGCGTTGCCGCATGAACCCGGGGCTGCTGGACTTCGCATGCTGATCCTGGAGTTCCTCACTGCGATCGCCGCCGGTGTGCTCGCCGGCCTGACCGGCGGTGGCGGCGGCATGTTCTTCGTGCCCGTGCTGATCTTCGCCGGGATGCCCGTTGTCGAGGCTCTGGCTACCAGCAACCTGGGCATCCTCATCACCAGCGCGTCAGGCACTCTCACCAATGTGCGACAGGGCCTCGTGCCCTGGCGTCGGGTGCTCTGGCTGGGGATCCCTGCGATCGTGCTGGCGCCTCTCGGTGCCTGGATTGCCTTTCACCTTCCGGGTGACCTGCTGATACTCGGGTTCATCCTGCTGAATCTCACGAATATCGTGCTCACGGCGCGGAAGCCCGCCGTTGACGAGTACGCGAATACCGGGCGCACTCCGACACCGCTTCAGTACACCGCGACCGGCGGCTCCGGTGGCCTGCTCGCCGGGCTCTTCGGTATCGGCGGCGGGCTGATCGTGGTACCCCTCCAGATCCTGTGGCTCTCCACTCCCATCAAGATCGCAGCTCGTGCCTCGTTGGCCGTCATCATGCTGTCGAGCGCAGCCGCAGTGCTCGGCCATTCCGTGGTCGACGGCGGAATCCACTGGCGAACCGGAATCGTGCTGGGCATCGGCGGAGTGATCGGCGCACCGATAGGTGCACTGCTCCTGCGTCGAATCAGCCCGACCGCGGCCACCCGCATCCTCCAGCTCGTGCTGCTGGGGGTCTCGATCACGCTGACCTGGCAGCTGATTGCCTAGGCCGGGATCCGACTAGGCGAGTGCTGCCTTCATCGCCTCGATACGACGCGCGGAGATGCGCTGGCTGAGTTCGGCGGTCGGCGCGAAGACCTCGGAGGCGTGATAGGCACCCGGGTAGACAATGAATTCGACCGTGCCGCCATCGGCTCGTAGCTTCTCGACGAAGGCAGTGTCCTCGTCGAGGAACATGTCGCAGTCGCCCACGTCGATGAACATCGGCGGAAGATTGCTGAGATCGGTGGCTCGAGCGGGCGCCGAGTACTGATCGGCAGGCTTGCCGCCGAGGTACCAGGCCCACGCCTCGATGTTTCCTGCCCTGTCCCAGATACCGAGGTCGACGACCGCCTTGCTCGACTCGGTCTCATTGCGGTCGTCGATCATGGGGTAGGGGGCCATGACGAAGGCGATGATCGGCGTACCGCGGTCACGCGCGACGAGTGCAGTGGCAATAGCGAGTCCGCCTCCGGCACTGCCGCCGTACAGTGCAAGCCGAGTGGAATCGAAGCCGAGCTCACTCGACGCGGCATGCATCCAGCGCAGCGCGGCGTAGCAGTCCTCGATGGCTGCGGGCGCCGGATTCTCCGGGGCGAGCCGGTAGTCGACCGAGACCACGACCGCGCCGGTGAACTCGCACAGCGCGGCGGCCGAGAGGCTGTCGGTCTCGAGGTTGCCCAGGATCATCCCGCCACCGTGGATGAAGAGGATGCCCGGCTTGCTGGCTGCGGGGACATTCGGACGGTAAATGCGAATCGCGATATCAGGAGCACCGGCCGGACCGGGAATGCTCGAGTCCTCGATGCTGATATTCGGGTTCGGCGGGATGTCGGCCGTCATCATCGCCAGCATGCCGTCGAGGGTGGCTCGACGCGTGGGCAGGTCGGCAATGGCGTTGAAGCCACCGGGCATGGCGGCATTGAGGGCATCCAGCGGAATACGGGACTCCGGGTCAACTCGGTCGATCATCGACATATGCGCTCCTCGTGAGACTGTGCGGCGATTGCGCGCATCGTCACACACTCTCCAATTCCCTGCACCGGGAATCCCGGAGAATCCACCGTTGCGCGGGGTGGATGCTCGTGGAGTGGACTGCAGGTGAGGAGAATGCGGGGGTGAGTCCCCACCAGAGCGCCCCGTTCCTGAGTCGACTCGACCTCACGCAGGTCGATCGCGACATCTTCACCGGCCTGTGCCACGCGGGCTCGCCCCTGCGCGCCTACGGCGGACAGATCGCCGCCCAGTCACTGATGGCCGCCGGAGCCACGGTCGAGGGCGACGAGCGACAGGTGCACTCATTGCACGGCTATTTCCTGCGGCCGGGCCGGTCCTCCGACCAGATCACCTATCTCGTCGAGCGGCCACGTGACGGCCGCTCGTTCTCCACGCGCATCGTGCGTGCCGTGCAGCATGGCGAAACCATTTTCATGATGACGGCATCATTCGCCCTGGTCGAGCAGGGCCCGATGCATCAGTTCGCCGAGCCCCAGGCTCCCCTGCCCGAGGATGTCGCCGCGATCCTGCTGCCCCGCCACGTTGACCTCAATGAGGAGGAGACC
>JBJSWO010000110.1:0-7072 GCA_046085905.1 Actinomycetes bacterium
CTTCACCGTGCACGCCCTCTCCGCGCCGTCGATGCGCGATGGCATCACGGCCTTCCGCAGCGAGAATCCCTCTGCCCGCATTCGTTGCACGGAGCCGAGCTCCGCCGCATTGCAGCGCGCGCTGCTCGAATGCGGAGTAGAGCTCGTGCCTGACGACACCTTCCTGACCTCGCGCGAGGAGTTCCGCGCGTGGGCCGGTGACCGCCGACCGCTCGTCATGGAGACCTTCTACCGATGGCAGCGCATGCGCCTGGGCATATTGATCGACAACGGTTCGCCGGTCGGCGGCACCTGGAACCTCGACAAGGAGAACCGCCTGCCGCCTCCGAAAGGCGCTCACCCGTGGCCTGCTCCCCTGCATCACGAGTCCGATGAGATCGATCAGCGCGTCTGGCATTCCATCCTCGATCGCGACCTGCCGGTCACGGGCTCTGCCCCGCACGGCACCTGGGCGACCACGCGCACCGGTGCACTGCTTCAGTTGCAGCACTTCCTTGACACCTCACTCGTCGACTTCGGCCCCTATGAGGATGCGATGCCTCGCGACACCTGGTCGGTGAATCACTCGCTGCTCAGCCCTTACCTCAATCTCGGGCTCATCACCGCCAGAGAGGTCGTCGACGCGGTGGTGGAGAGGTTCGAACGCGGGGGCGTGCCGCTGGCCTCTGTCGAGGGCTTCATCCGGCAAGTCATCGGGTGGCGCGAGTACGTCAATGGCGTCTACTGGCTCTTCGAGGACGACTACCGGAACTCCAATGAGCTGCGGGCGGATCGACCTCTGCTCCCCCTGCTCACCGACCCCTCGCGCACTCAGATGGCCTGCGCATCATCTGTCGTCAGCGACGTCCTCGATCGCGGCTGGGCTCATCACATCCCGCGCCTGATGATCCTGAGCAATCTCGCACTGATCGCCGGCGTGCGCCCCCAGGAGTTCCTCGACTGGATGAAGGCGATGTTCATCGATGCCGCCGACTGGGTGATGGTGCCGAACGTGATCGGCATGGGGCTACACGCCGATGGCGGCGCGATGATGACCAAGCCCTACGCGGCCGGCGGCGCCTACGTGAAACGGATGGGCCGGTTCTGCTCCGGCTGCGTGTACGACCCGACCAAGCGCACCGGCGAGAGCGCCTGCCCGCTCACGACCCTCTACTGGGATTTCCTCGACCGCAATCGGCAGTCATTCAAGGGCAACCACCGCATGGCCCAGCAACTCGCCGGACTCGATCGCCTCTCCGACCTCGACGACGTGCGCACTCGCGCACGAGAGGTGCTCGACGGGCTGAGCATCGGGACGATCTAGGCGCTTGCGCAGCCGGACTCCCAGAGTGCTTCCGGTACAGCCGCGTCATTCGGGCGAGCATCACCGGGCACGAAGGTTCCGCACACACTCTCGGGTGCCTTGAGCACCCAGTCGGCGCCTACCCGCTCGAAGATCGACGGCTCGGACGCACCGCTGGCACCCTCACCGGAGAGAGTGGCGAACACGACCGCCCAGTTTCCGCTGCACTCGACTGCGTCGACCGAGGCCAGCGTGATCTCGGAGTCGTGCAGGATCATCTCGAAGGTGCTGCGCAGGGTCTCGGTATCGCACGAGGCATCGGGCTGCGCCGAGGAACCCGAGCACCCGCTGAGCATGAGTGCGGCGACGGCGACACCGGCGAGTGCGAGCTTCATGAAGTGAGCATGCCATGCGGCACTCGGGTAGCGTCACGACGTGCTCATCCTGCTGCCCCCGAGTGAGGGCAAGACCTCGCCCGCGAAGGGGCCGAGCATCGATCTCACCAGCCTGAGCTTCCCCGATCTCAGGCGGCCTCGCACGGCGACGCTCAAGGCGCTGGTTGACCTGTGCGCAAAGGATCCCAGGGCGGCGGCCGTGCTGGGGCTCGGCCCGACCCAGGCCGATGAGGTCCGCGTGAATGCTCAACTTCGCAAGGCACCGTGCGCCCCGGCGATCGAGGTCTACACCGGCGTGCTGTTCGATGCCCTTGACGTGCGATCACTCGCCAAGCCGGCACGCCGACGCCTGCAGACAGGTGTCGTGATCTCCTCGGCGCTGTTCGGGCTGGTGCGCCCGGAGGACCTCATCCCTGCCTATCGCCTCAGTGGCGACATCGCGCTTCCCGGTATCGGCGCACCTGCCGCGCACTGGCGCGACCACGTCGGCGCGATCATCACCGAGAGCACGGGCGTGATCATCGACCTTCGCTCGCAGATGTACGCGAATCTGGGGCCGATCCCGCCCGAGGTCTCCGATCGAGCGGTTAGCACACGCATCCTTCTGGAGAGGAACGGCAGGCGCTCGGTCGTCAGCCACCACAACAAGGCGAGCAAGGGTCGACTCGTCAGGGCGCTCGCGCAGCGAAGTGCGCAGCCGACGAGCATTGACTCACTCATGAGCGCGCTGAGGGAACTGTCGTGGAAGTGCGAGCTGAGCGAGTCGAGGAAGTCGGGTCAGCCGGCAACGCTCGACATCATCGTTCCGGAGATCTGAACCCCCACTAGATGTCGGGAGTATGGACTCCGCGAAGATGCGCCGCCTCGGAGAAGCCGAACATCGAGGCGTTGCCGTCGGGGAACCAGGCCAGGGTGGTGAGCGAGCAGGGCGAGAGCTCCATCTTGAACAGGAGGGTGAGGTCGGTCTCGAGGGCCTGGCTCACCATCACCTTGATCGGTGTCACGTGGGCGACGATGATCACTCGCTTGCCTGCATGACGAATGAGAACGTCGCGACGCGCGGCATCCACGCGACGATTCACGTCAGCGAAGGATTCACCGCCCGGGGGCGCAACCTCCGTCGAGGCAAGCCATGCATCAAGCTGCTCCGGCCAGTGCTCGCGCACCTCGGAGAAGGTGAAGCCATCCCACTCCCCGAATGCGCATTCCGCGAAGCCCTCATCGAGCTCGACAGGCACTCCGATAGCGCGGGAGACGTAATCCGCGGTCTGCTGGGTTCGTAGGAGCGGCGAGGCGACGATCACGTCGGCGCCGCCGCGCTCGGCGATCTCGCGCGCGAGAGCCTGCGCCTGCGCATTGCCGAGATCGTTCAGCGGCTTGTCGACGCCGCCGATTCCGCTGAAACGCTTCTCGACACTGAATTCGGTTGCTCCGTGCCGGGCAAGCAGAAGGGTTGTCGGTGCGCCGAGATCACTCCAGCCGACCATGCGATTGGCGGCAGTCGCCTTGGCCGGCGCCTCGTGGGCATGGAGCTCGACGACTTCGCCGACGACATCCTCGGCCTCGAGTGAGAGCTCATCAGCCAGCACCGCGCCCGGCTCTCGCACGATGAGCGCTGCTCCGCCGGCGAGCGCCTGGTCGAGTGCCGCGTTCACCATGCGATCCGCTGCTGCATTCTCTGCACGCGGGACCCAGGTGTAGGTCACCTGGCCGGCAGGGAAGATCGCCCGGGCTTCCTTGGCCAGCTCACGCATGTCGGGGTGCTTGACCTGCCAGCGGCCGCTCATCTGCTCGACGACGAGCTTGGAATCGAGACGTACCTCGACTCGGGCATCCGCATCAATCTCACGTGCCTTCGCGAGCCCGGCGATCGCACCGCGGTACTCGGCGACGTTATTCGTCGCACTGCCGATGTACTCGCCGATCTCGACGAGCACCTCGCCCGATGCGCCGTCGCGCACCACGGTGCCGTAGGCAGCAGGGCCGGGATTGCCGCGAGAACCTCCGTCGGCCTCGACGATGAGAGAGCGGGCCACGATCAGAGACCAGACTCAGCCGTGCGCACGAGAATGCGCCGGCACTCCTCGCAGCGCACGACCGAGGAGACGGTCGCATTGCGCAGCGCCTCGATCTCGTTGGGAGGAAGCTCGAGTCGGCAGCCTTCGCAGCGACCGCGGTAGAGGCGCGCGGCACCCACCCCCGCATGGTCGAGGCGGATCTTCTCGTACAGCGCGAGCAGGTCGGCCGGGATGCTCTCGGCGATGCGAGTGCGGTCACCCGTGACCATCGTCCGCTCAGCGTCGATCTCCTCGTGCAGCACCCGGACCGTCTCGGCAAGGGCCTCGCGCTCGGCGGCGAGCTCCGACTTCTGACCGGCCAACTGCGCGACTGCGGCGAGCGCACCCTCGACTCGCTCCATGATCTCCAGCTCGATGTCCTCGAGCTCGCTCTGCCGACGGGCAAGGGACTCGATCTCGTGCTGGAGGTTCTGCAACTGCTTAGGGTCACCGATCGAGCCGCCGTTGAGGAGCTCCTGGTCGTGCTGCGATCGCGCACGCACCTGCTCGACGTCAGCGTCGGCACGCGCCTGATCGCGCTTGAGGTCATCGGCGATGACCTCCGCGGCGACGAGCTCATCGCGCGTGCGGGCAAAGCGAGCGTCGAGTTCGACGAGCGCGGCCGCCTCGGGGAGGGTCGCGGCGCGATGCGCGAGCTGCGAGAGCCGGGTGTCCTTCTCCTGGAGATCGAGGAGGCGCCACTGGTCTTGCGGTTCGGCGTTCACGATGTGCTCCCTAGGTGCGCTGCCCACGGATCCGTGGGAGTGGTCGAGACGACCGTTCGTACCGTACCGCCGATCACCGTGGCAGCCTGCCGCAGCCAGGGCCACTCACTGGCCCAGTGCGCCACGTCGACAAGGGCGCAACCCCCGTCGACCAGGTGGTCCTGCGCCCGATGGTGGCGAAGATCCGAGGTGACGTAGACGTCGGCGACAGCTGCTGCGGCATCGAGGAAGGAATCTCCCGCGCCGCCGCAGACCGCGACCGTGCGCACCTCGCCACCGAGTTCGCCGGCGATGCGCACCCCGTGGGCGGTCGCCGGGAGCGCTGCGGCCACGTGCGCGCCGAAGGCCTCCAGGGTCATCGGCTCGGCAAGGCGTCCGACCCGCCCCGTGCCGAGTGACGAGTCGCGGGCATCGGGCACCAGGGGGCGAAGGTCGGTGAGTCCGAGTGACTCTGCGAGCGCGTCACTGACTCCCGGGCAGGCGTGATCGGCATTGGTATGCGCGCTGAAGAGGGCAATGCCATTCTCGAGGCATCGGGTGACGACCTCGCCCTTCGCGTTCGTGGCCGCCACTTCGTGCACTCCGCGCAGGAAGAGCGGGTGGTGGGTGACGATCAGCTGTGCGCCGCAGGCAATTGCCTCGTCGACGATCTGCGGAAGCGGATCAACGGCGAGGAGAACGGTGTCGACCACCGCGTCGGGGCGTCCGCAGGTGAGCCCGACGGCATCCCAGTCCTCGGCCAGCCACTGCGGATAGGCCGTGTCGAGGGCGGTGATAATCTCGCGGACGGTGGCCATGGGTGAAGGCTACCGAGCATGCGCGGTGGGTGATGAGGGACTCGAACCCCCGACATCTGCCTTGTAAGGGCAGCGCTCTAACCAACTGAGCTAATCACCCGGGAAGCACGAGGCTACCGCCTCGCCCGCGTGGCCGGAAAACCGATCAGGACGGGGGCTTAGAGGTCGGCAAGAGCGGCCTTGTACTCGTCGGCGCTGCGCGCTTCACCCGGGGCATTGACGACACTCCAGCGCACGATGCCCGCCTTGTCGATGACGAAGGTGCCGCGCGTGGCGAATCCCTTCTCCGGAAGGAACACGCCGTAGGCCTGCGCGACTTCACCGTGAGGCCAGAAGTCGCTGAGCAGCGAATGAGTGAGCCCCTCCTGCTTCGCGTAGACCTTGAGCGTGTGCGGCGTATCGCAGGAGACACTGAGGATCTCCGCATCGTCGGCGGCGAAGTCGGCCTGAGCATCACGAAGCTCGCAGAGCTCGCCTGTGCAGATGCCGGTGAAGGCGAAGGGATAAAACATGAGGACGACGTTCTTCCTCCCGCGGAAATCCGCCAGGGTGATCGACTCGCCGTACTGATTGGTCAGGGTGAATCCCGGGGCCGGCTGCCCCACCTCGACACTCACGTGCGAGTCAGCGCTTGGCGCGCGGGGCGACGAGCCGGGTGCCCTGCCAGTTGGCTCCGGCACTGACAGTGCTGGTCTGCTGCAGGCCGGCTGTCGGAGCGGCATCCGAGATGTCCTCGGCTTCCACGTGTCCGTCGCGTCCGGGCTTCGGCGTCAGCAGCCAGACGACGCCGTGGTCGGCCAGGAGCCCGAGTGAGTCAACCAGGGCATCGACGAGATCACCGTCGTCCTCGCGCCACCACATCAGCACGACATCGACGACCTCGTCGAAGTCCTCGTCGACGAGCTCACTGTCGATGACGGCTTCGATACCGGTGCGCAGAGCCTCATCGACGTCGTCGTCGTAGCCGATCTCCTGGACGGTCTGGCCCTGCTCGAGCCCTAGCCGACTGGCACGCGCACGTGCTTCGTCGAGATCGCCTGCGGCGGTCACGAGATCTCCTCTTCGTCATGAGCCGGGCTCTGCACCCGGTCCACGAGCCCCTCGGCCCGCTGTGGTCGTAAGTCCACACCGCAGAGGGGCCCAGCGCAAGCGACCAGGCCGAAGTCGAGCCGAACTCGGCACATAAACCAGCCGAAGTCGAGCCGAACTCGGCCCAAAAATACGCCCGGGTCCGGGGTTGGATTCCCGCGTTCCCTCCCCTTCATGCGCCGCGAGACGCGGCGTGGAAGGATTGGGGGGCACTGGTAACCCCTGTCACATCTGCTCGACCCCAGCACCGCCCCTGTCCATATCCCCGGCCACTCGGAGACCCCGAAGCGCCGGCCTTCGAAAGGGAATACGTGGCCCCCGGACGCGATCGCGACCCGCTACTCGCGGGTGGTCTGCCCACTCAGTACGTCGATGTCGACCCCGATGAGACCTCGGAATGGGTCGAGTCCTTCGACCAGTTGGTCAACGAGGGCGGCAACTACCGCGCCCGCTACGTGATGCTCTCGCTCCTGCGACGTGCCGCGGAGCGCAATGTGGGCCTGCCCAGCCTGCGCAGCACCGACTACATCAACACCATCCCGCCGGAGCGTGAGCCCTGGTTCCCCGGTGACGAGGCGGTCGAGTCGCGCATCCGCCAGATCATCCGCTGGAACGCGGCGATCATGGTCCACCGCGCCCAGCGCCCCGGCATCTCCGTCGGCGGCCACATCTCCAGCTACGCCTCCTCGGCGACCCTGTACGAGGTCGGCTTCAACCACTTCTTCCG
>JBJSWO010000111.1:0-9416 GCA_046085905.1 Actinomycetes bacterium
CCGCTCCGCCGATCAGGGTGACGACCCAGCGGGTGCGCGCACCCGACACCGCGATCACTGAGATGACCACCGCGCCCATCACCAGGACGGTTCCGGTATCGTTCTGCAGCAGCACGATGAGGATCGGCAGCACTGCGAGCCCGAGAGCGAGCAGGACATCCTTGTCCCGAGGCTCGCTCTCGATATCGCGCTTCTCGGAGAGGATCGCCGCCATCATCAGGATCACTGCGATCTTCGCGAACTCCGACGGCTGGATCGTGAAGCCTCCCGGCAGGGCGATCCACGCCTGGGCGCCGGCGATGCGCGTGCCGATTCCGGGCACGAAGGGCAGCAGCAGGATGAAGCACGAGGCGCCGTAGATCACCGGCGTGTAGGCGCGCAGCCATCGGTAGTCCAGTCGCGAAGCCACGAAGCCGAGCACCAGGGCAATGAGCACGTTGATCAGGTGCTTCTTGAGGAACGAGTACGGATCAGTGGGCGACGCCATGTCGGCCTTGCTCGCCGACCAGACGAGCAGGCACCCGAAGATGGTGAGGCTGAATGCCGCCATCAGCATGATCCAGTCGAGATCGCGCCAGTACGTGCGTCCGCGATCGAATCGCGGCGCCGTGGGGCGACTCATGAGGTCGGTGAGGTGCCAGGTGCTCATTTACTGCCTCCCGCCACGTCGACACCGGACTTGCGACCCTTGGGCGCCATCGGAGTGCCGTCAGGGCGAATCGTCGGAAGCTGCCGCATCGGGGCATTGCCGATCAGCACGCTCTTGGACGGATTCACGGTACTGCCACTGACTCCGAAGAGCGCCTCGTAGATCTTGCGCACGCTCGGACCGGAGGTCTTCGAGCCGGTACCGCCCTGGGTCACCATCATGACGACCGCGTACTTCGGGTCATTTGCCGGCGCATAGGAGGCAAACCACGAGGTCGAGACCTTCGATCCGGTCACCTGCGCGGAGCCGGTCTTCGATGCCACCGGGATCTTGCCGAGCGGGAAGCCGAGGAAGGGAGCCTCGCCGGAGCCGTCAGTGGTCACGCCCGGAAGTGACTTCTGCAGGAAGTTCATCGTCGCCCGAGGGACCTTGACCTTCGACTTCACCTGCGGCTCGAACTCCTTGACGATCTTTCCGTCGGCGCCGACGATCGCCTTGGCAATGGAGGGCTTGTAGACGGTGCCCCCATTCGCGACTGCGGCATAGACCATCGCCATCTGCAGCGGTGTCACCGCAGTGTCACCCTGGCCGATCGCGGCGTTGAGCGCATCGCCCTCACGCCAGCGGAAGCCGTCAGCGCAGTTCTCCTTGTCGAGTGCCGTGTAGTAATCGGCAAGCTTCGGATTGGTCTTGCGCGTCTCGGGATAGCCCGCGACCGCATTCGCGCACCACTGGTCGCGAAGGTTCTCCCAGTTGGCCAGCTTGAAGAGCCGACTCGACACTCGGCCCGATGATTCGTTCGGGAGATCGATCCCGGTCTTGGAGCCGAGGCCGAACTGCTTGGCGGTCTCGGCGATGGGGTCGGGCGAGTCCTTCGTCGCATCAGTGCCACCTGCGCGCTCCCACATGCGATCGGCGATGCCGTAGAACACCGTGTTGCATGACACCTCGAGTGCACGAGAGAGCGGGATACGGCCGTAACCGGCCGACTCGAAGTTCCGGAATGTCTGCGTGCCGATCTTCACCTGATTCGGGCACGGGTACTCGGAGTACAGCGAGAAACCCTCCTTGCCGGCAGCCGCGGTACTGATGACCTTGTAGGTGGAGCCCGGCGCGAACAGGCCCTGGATGGCATTGGAGGAGAGCGAGTTGCTCTTCATCAGGTCCTTGAACTGCGCCTTCGTCACGCCGCCGACCCAGATCGACGGGTCGTATGTCGGGTAGCTCGCCATCGCGAGAATACGGCCGGTGTCGACCTCGACGACGACGGCCGCCCCGGAATCACCCGGGTATCCCTGCGCCTGCGCGCGCTGGATCGCCGCAACAAGCTGCTTCTCCACCACCGACTGCAGCTTGGCATCGATGCTGGTGACGATGTAGTCGCCCGCCTTGGCCGCCTTCTCGTCGAGAGTGCCGGTCACGCGACCGCCGGTGTCGACCGCGAGCGTGGTCACGGCGGGCTGGCCGCGCAGGTACGTGTCGTACTCGGACTCGAGGCCGGAGCGGCCGACGACGTCGGTGCGGCGCAGGCGATCGAAGTTCTGCGCATCACCTTGCTCGGTGAGCTGCTCCTCGGTCACCGGACCGAGATAGCCGAGAAGATGCGCGGCATTGACACCGAACGGCTCGGGATAGGTGCGCACTGCCTGCAACTGCGCGGTGATTCCCGGGAACTCCGTGCGCTTCTCCATGATGCCGAGCGCAGTATCGGTGGAGACGTCACTGGCCACGGGAACGGGCTGATACGTCGATCCGTTCCAGCACACGGGCGGCGGCTTGGCCCCTTCCGTGCCGCATGGTTTGAGCCGATCAGTGATGTCACTGGCCGGCACCTGGAGCACCTTCGCCAGTCGCGCGACGACGTCGGCACCATCGTTCGGCTGCCTGCCGAGCACGGCGCGATCGACCGTGACCACGAGCGAGGTGCGATTGGAGACAAGCGGGCGACCGGCCTGATCGAGGATGAGCCCGCGCACGGCGGGGTTCACGATCTCCCGGACGGTGTTGTTCTCGGCTGCCGAGCGGTACTCGGCGCCGGAGACCACCTGGAGATAGAAGAGCCGGGCCACCAGGGTGCCCAGCAGCGAGGCCACGAGCACGCCCAGCACGAGCAGGCGCAGATTGGAGCGCGCGTTCATCTGCCTCCTGCTCCCCTCGCCGCTGCATTCGATGCCTGACCTGGAGGCGTACCCCCTCCGGGGCAGCCCATTCCTGCTACGACGGTACGACGGACACCGCGATTCGACCGAATCCAGGGCCCGAATTCAGGTTCGAATCAGGTCAGATCGCCCACGGTTCCGCGTCGCCGCGATCAGACGACGGCCACCTCGGGGGTGAGGGAACGCACGATTCGCCCGATTCCGGGCACCACGAGGGGCGCGAGGATTAGCCCGTAGAGCGCAGAGGTGAGAGCCAGCCCGGGGACGATGTCCCAGACCACTCGTTCGCTGCTCAGCACGGCGAGGAAGAGTGCACTGAGGAGGACGGCTCCGCCGCAGCTGAGCCCGACCATGCCCATGATGACCGGGACGGAGCGATCCCGCGGATCCACGACAGCGCCGGTGACGAGTCCGATGATCGTGAACAGGATCGCCTGAACGCCGAGGACACCGTCGAAGGGCGGGGTCAGCCCCATGAGGATGCCTGCGGAGAAGCCCGCAATAGCACCGGGAAGCGGGCCATAGGCCAGGGCCAGGGCGACGATGGTCACCACCACGAGATCGGGCGTGGCACCGGGGAGGCCGAGTCGACTGAGCAGGGTGAGCTCGAGGATCACCGCGAGGAAGATCGCCGAGCCGATGATGATGGACTGGCGCGCCTTGATGTTCATCGAGCGACCGCCGTCATGGCGTCGAGGCGACGTCGGTGGCCGGCACTTCGCTCGGCACGCTGAGCTCGGGGGTCGACTCTGCCGGGCTCGGCGTGGGCGTGGGCTGCACGGTCACCGCCGGCGCATCAGGGATAGCGGGCAGGACGCTGTCACGCGGATCCGTGCGCGGTGGGCGCACCACGACGCCGACGATGCTCAGCGTCGAGATGTCGGCGAAGGGGCGCACCGTGGCGACTCGGCTCAGCTGGCCCGCAGTTCCGGCGACACTGAGAACCTCGCCGATCGGCACGCCCGGCACATAGGGGCGACCGTCCTTGGAGCCGAAGGTGACGAGGGCCGCACCCGGCTCGAGCGAAGCGAGCGGATCAAGCAACTGGTACTGCAGTTCATTCTGCTTGCCGGTGCCTGAAAGGATGCCGATCTCCTGCGAGCCGGCGACGCGTGCACCCACGGACACCGAGGGATCGACGATCAGCACCACGCTCGAGGTGCGCTTCTCGACATTGCTGACTCGGCCGACCAGGCCCTGGTAGTTGAGGACCGTCATGTCGAGCTCGATGCCATCGTCGCTTCCCGCATCGATGGTGACTGTCCAGGTGAAGTCCTGAGCGGGCCCGACGGCAATGACTTCCGCAGGCACGACGCGGTAGCGACCCAGGCCTGCAACCTTGAGCAGCCCGTCGAGCGCCGATGCGCGAGCTCGATCGTCTGCGGCTCGCTTGACCTCGGACTGCAGTTCGGCATTGGACTTCTCGAGCTCATCGAGCCGGGCCTTCTGATCACGCGTGTTCGTCCAGAAGTCAGCGAAGCCGGTAATGGGCGAGAAGACGGTGGCAGCACCGCGCTCGACACCGCCGAGAATCGACGACACGACATTGCGAGCGGAGTTGAACGGCCCCTGCCCACCGCGCAGGTCGAGAATGACGAAGGTGAGTGCCACGCCGAGCAGCACCGCAACGACGACGCGCAGGCGACGCGGGAACATGCGTTAGCGTCTCGGCTCGGAGACCAACACCTGCTGCAGGGCCTCGAATTCCTCGACGCACTTGCCCGAGCCGAGCGCAACGCAGTCAAGCGGACGGTCGGCAATGAGGATGGGCATGCCGGTCTCGTGGCGAAGGCGCTCGTCGAGGCCTCGCAGGAGTGCGCCGCCGCCGGTGAGGACGATGCCGCGATCCATGATGTCGCCGGAGAGCTCGGGCGGCGTGCGGTCGAGGGTGGCCTTCACTGCGGCCACGATGGCGTTCACGGGCTCATCGATCGCGCGGCGGATCTCCTCGGCGGTGATCACGACCGTGCGAGGCAGGCCGGTAATGAGGTCGCGACCGCGGATCTCGGCGTTGTTCTCCTCGGGCAGCGGAAAGGCCGAGCCGATCGCCATCTTGATCTCTTCGGCGGTGCGCTCGCCCAGCATGAGCGAGTACTCCTTCTTCACGTACTGGATGATCGCGTTGTCGAGCTCATCTCCGCCGACGCGAACCGACAGACTCGTGACGATGCCGCCTAGTGAGATCACGGCTACCTCGGAGGTGCCTCCACCGATGTCGACGACCATGTTGCCCGTGGGCTCGTGCACCGGCAGGTTTGCGCCGATTGCCGCGGCCATGGGCTCCTCGATGATGAACACCTTGCGCGCACCTGCGGCGTAGCCGGCGTCCTTGACCGCGCGCTGCTCGACACCGGTGATGCCGGACGGCACGCAGACGATCAGGCGCGGCTTGGCCAGGTGACGACGGGAGTGCACCTTCTGGATGAAGTAGCGCAGCATGCGCTCGGTGGTGTCGAAGTCGGCGATGACGCCGTCCTTGAGCGGGCGGATCGCGACGATATTGCCCGGGGTCCGACCGATCATCCGCTTGGCCTCGGAGCCGACCGCGAGGATTCCGCCGGTGTTGTTGTTGATCGCCACGACCGAGGGCTCGTTCAGCACGATGCCACGGCCACGCACGTAGACGAGCGTGTTGGCAGTGCCGAGGTCGACGGCCATGTCGCGGCCGACGAAGGAGGACGAACCAGCCATGGGGGAAGTGGCCTTCCGGTCGAGGTGCAGGGTGCCCCATCCTACGCGAGGCCAGACTTAAGTCCGATTTATGCTGATTTCACCTGGTCTGCAGTCATGTCAATACGCTCGGCGCGCTCGACCTCGAGCTGACGCAGGTGAGTCTCGAGTCGCGCGGCCGTCGCGTCATCCGCGGGGAGCGCGTACGCCGCAGTCACGACGCCGCCGAGATCGGCGCGGTAGTCATGGCCCTTGCTCTGGAAGTCACCCGGCTTCACATTCGTGGCGAACAGGGTGTCGACCAGAACCGTGGCCCAGGTGATGCCCGGCTTCCAGGTCATCTCCTCGGGCACATTGCGCCCGCGATGGCCGTCTACCGGCAGCCAGAATGGTCGATCTGCGAGCAGGTTCGGGCGATTTCGCACGACAGGGTCGCCATCGTGCTCGAGGAACCACACGCGCGGGTACGGAGTGCGCATCACGCTCGCGATCAGTTCGGGGCGATCGACCGTGACTGACTCGGCCGCGCACAGGGCGTGGAACTCATCGGACTTCTGGCCGCCCGGGGTTCCGACCCAGAGCGCTGCGTCGACGAAGTAGTGATCAAGGTCAAGTGGGCCGGCGGACACTGCGGCCTCTTGCACTCGAGCACCGAGGCTCTCTCCGTAGAGCAGGATGCGCGGCCGCGACTCGCGGCCCACGAGCTCCTCGCGAATGGCATCCAGGAGCAGGCGCTGAGTCTGCGCGCCGAGCCCGACCTTGCCAAGCGACAGGAAGGACGGCAGCAGGCCGTAGCCGATCGCGACCGACGCGCAATCACCGAGCGTGAGCATCTCGGTGACATCAATAGGTGTCGTGTTCGCGAAGCCGGTGCCGGCAGGCGCCTGGATGATGAGGTTCGCACGATCGAAGGCACCGGTGCGACGCAATTCGGCCATCGCGAGCCCCACGCGCTGCTCGACCGTGTCGGCGGCATCGACGCCCACAAATACCCGAACGGGCTCGGCGATCGGCTTCTTGCCCGTCACTGTCTCGATGTCATCGGGAGTGCTGATACAGCCCACGAAACGAGCGCCCTCGCGGCCGAGCTCGGCCATGGTGACCAGCGATGCAGGCGAGCCCGAGGTCAGCGGGTTGCCGGTCGAGGTCGCGAAGAAGGGGTCGAGCACTCGACTCTGCTCCTCGAGACCCGCCAGCACCTTCTCCTTGGCGATAGTGCCGCCGACTGCAGCCGCAGTGGCCAGGCTCGCGCCGACGATCACCGGCGCGACGGAGGAGACCGGGCCACTGCCCTTACCGCGCGCTGCCCGCACGAACGACGCGAACGAGCCCACCTTGATGCCGACCGAGGCGCCGGCGATCGCGCCCGTCACGAGCGGGAATGCCGTGCGCACCTTCGACGGCCACTCGACCAGGCTCGGGCCGCGCGATGCGGCGCCGACAGCAGCGCCAGCTGCGACACCGGCGATGACTCCGAGCGCGGCCGGCTTCATGACTACGCCAAGCCCGGGAAGAACAGTGCGATCTCACGGGCGGCCGACTCGGGCGAGTCGGAGCCGTGGGTCACGTTGAACTGGGTCTCGGTCGCAAGATCGCCACGGATGGTGCCGGGGGCCGCGTTGGCGGGGTTGGTGGCGCCCATCATCGCGCGCCACGACAAGATCGCATCGGGGCCCTCGATCACTGCAGCCACGAGGGGGCCGCCGGTGATGAAGTCGACGAGCGGGCGAAAGAATGGCTTTTCGGCATGCTCGGCGTAGTGTGCCTCCGCTACCGCGGCGGGCAGGGTGCGCAGCTCGAGGGCGACGACCTTGTATCCCTTGCGCTCGATGCGACCGAGAACCTCGCCGACGAGGCCGCGAGCCACGCCATCGGGCTTGATCAGGACGAGGGTGCGCTCAGACATGGAACTCCTAGGTGGGCCGCGCCGGCCGTCTGCCAATGCGAGTGCGTCAAGAGTACCGAGTCCGACGGGGTGGTCGAGCACGGCTGTGGGAGCAGGGGCCGCTAGCTCTCCTGCGCCTCGGCATACGCCTTGCGCAGGGCATCGACCCTGCTGCCATTGCGCACCGCGAAGTACCACAGCACGGCGAAGATGCCGCCCACGATGAACATGAGG
The DNA here is from genome assembly GCA_046085905.1 of Actinomycetes bacterium. Taxonomy (GTDB): domain Bacteria; phylum Actinomycetota; class Actinomycetes; order S36-B12; family S36-B12; genus CAIKZY01. The sequence continues at coordinate 7,598 of JBJSWO010000111.1, forward strand.
GGTACGAGGAGGCCCAGGGCCACCACGACGACCTGGAGGAAGGATCCCCACCACGGGCCCCAGGGCCGGGTGACGACGCCGATCGACAGGAGCAGCACGATCATCGCGCCCACGCCCAGCCACACGGCAGTGGCCTGGCTCTCGAACGACCCGTTGGTGCTGGCCACCAGGAAGCACAGGAACACGACAATCGACTCGATGCCGAGCACCGAGCTGCATAGGACTCTCATCGCGCCTCCCCCAGGATTCTCTTGGCATCGCCGACCAGTACGACCGAGCCGGTGATCAGCACGCCCACCCCGCCGTACATGGACTCTTCCTCGGCGACGGTGATCGCGGTATCGATCGCGGAGCTCAGCGAGACCTCGCAGCGCACGCGCTCCTCGCCGAAGATCTCGATCGCGAGATCGGCAAGATCCTCAGCACCGAGTGCGCGAGGCGAGCGCGGCGAGGTGATCACCACCTGGTCGAGCACGGGCTCGAGTGCGGTGAGGATGCCGGTGGCGTCCTTCTCCTCGAGCATGCCGATCACGCCGATCAGGCGCGAGAACTCGAAGGAGTCGTCGACAGCGCCGGCGAGGGCCCTTGCACCGTGCGGATTGTGCGCGGCGTCGACGATGATCGTCGGGTTGCGGCGGAGGATCTCGAGACGACCAGGTGACGTGACGGTGGCGAAGCCCTCGCGCACTATCTCCGGATCGAGCTCGCTGTTGCCGATGAAGGCCTCGGTGGCGGCAAGGGCGACCGCGGCGTTGTGCGCCTGATGCTCGCCGAACAGCGGCAGGAAGACGTCGTCATAGCGACCGTGCAGGCCCTGCAACGAGAGCAACTGGCCGCCGACGGCGACATCGCGCTGGATCACGCCGAACTCGACCCCCTGGCGCGCGATCACCGCGTCGACCTCCGCGCAGCGCTCGATGAGGATCTCCGCGGCCTCGACATCCTGCGCGGCGAGGATCGCCACCGAGCCCTCGGTGATGATGCCGGCCTTCTCGCTGGCGATCTCGATGAGGGAGTCACCCAGGTACTCGTGATGGTCGAGTCCGATGGGCGTGACCACATTGACCATGCCATCGGCCACATTGGTGGCATCCCAGGTGCCGCCCATGCCCACCTCGATGATCGCGACATCGACGGGCGCATCCGCGAAGGCGGCAAAGGCTATCGCCGTCATCACCTCGAAGAACGAGAGCGGAATGCCGCCGTCGGCTACCGACTTCTTGTCGACGAGCTCGACATACGGTGCGATGTCGTCCCACGTGCGGGTGAAGCGCTCGACCGAGATCGGCTCGCCATCGAAGATGATCCGCTCGCGGGGATCGATCAGGTGAGGCGAGGTGTACAGGCCGGTGCGCAGGCCCATCGAGCGCAGCAGCGACTCGATCATTCGAGCCGTCGAGGTCTTGCCATTGGTGCCGGTCACGTGGATCACGGGGTAGGCGCGCTGGGGGTCGCCGAGGAGCTCGACGACCGAGGCGATACGAACCAGGCTCGGCTCGATCCGACTCTCGGGCCAGCGGCCCATCAGGTCGGTGATCAGGCTCTCGTAGGTCTGGCTCATGCCAGGAGTCTAAAGGGGCGCATCGACGCGATCTTCCCGCTAGATTCTTGACATGGCATCCAGTAACCAGGTTGACGTCATCGTTCTCGGCAGCGGAGCAGGTGGCCTGACCGCCGCACTTGCCGCCGCCCAAAGCGGAGCCTCCGTGGCTCTCTATGAGAAGGCCGACCTGCTCGGCGGCTCCACAGCGATCTCCGGCGGCGTTCCCTGGATGCCCCTCAACCACCATCAGGACGAACTCGGCATCACCGACTCGCG
>JBJSWO010000112.1:0-6203 GCA_046085905.1 Actinomycetes bacterium
GGAGCACGGGCAGTGGGGCGTCGAGTGAGGTGCGATCACCGTTCGACGGTGCGCTGCTGGGCAGCGTCCCGGCCTTGAGCCCGGCTGAGGTAGATGACGCAGTCGAGTACGCGCATCGCGTCATGGAGGCCGCGCCCCTGCCGCAGTGGCAGCGCGCCGAGATTCTCGATCGCGCGGCGGCCCTGCTCGCCGCACGTCGCGAGGAGTTCGGCATCGCGATCGCGCGCGAATCCGCGAAGCCGATCAAGACGGCACGTGTCGAGGTCGATCGCGCAGTGAGCACCCTGCAGTTCTCCGCGGCTGTCGCGCGCACCCTGGCGGGCGAGGTGGTTCCGATGGAGGCCTCGCCGGTGGGCGTCGGCAAGATCGGCTTCATCATGCGAGTGCCGGTCGGAGTGGTCGGTGCGATCGCGCCCTTCAACTTCCCGCTCAACCTGGTCGTGCACAAGGTGGGCCCGGCAATCGCCGCCGGCTGCGCTGTCGTCCTGAAGCCGGCATCGCAGACGCCGTTCTCGGCGATCCTTCTCGCGCGCCTTCTCGAGGAGGCAGGCCTGCCCGACGGCTACCTCCAGGTGGTCACCGGCGGTGGTGGCACGGTCGGCAATGCCCTCGTCGACAATCCTCGCATCGCGCTCATCACTTTCACCGGCTCGCCGGACGTGGGCTGGGGAATCCGGGCTCGTGCGCCGCGCAAGCGCGTCGGGCTCGAGCTCGGCAATAACGCACCCGTCGTGATCGAGGCCGATGGCGACTGGAAGACCGCGGCAGCCAAGATCAAGATCGCGGGCTTCTCGCATGCCGGCCAATCCTGCATCTCCACCCAGCGCATTCTCGTGCACCGCTCGATCGCCGAAGCGTTCGTCGAGGAGCTCGTCGCCGGTGTCCGCTCGCTGGTCGTCGGTGACCCGATGGACGACACCACTGATGTCTCCGCCCTCATCTCGGCATCCGAGCGCGACCGTGTCGCAGGCTGGATCGCGGAGGCTGTCGCCGATGGCGGCACCGTCGCGTGCGGCGGCGAACTCGATGCGAACGGCGTGCTCATGCCCACCGTGATCGTCGGGGCCAAGCCGTCGATGAACGTGTGCGCCAAGGAGGTGTTCGGCCCTGTCGTGGCCGTCCAGGTCTACGACGACTTCGATGATGCACTGCGCATCGCCAACGAGACCGACTTCGGTCTGCAGGCGGCAGTGTTCACGGCCGATATCTCGAAGGGCCTCAAGGCTGCCCGCACCCTGGATTTCGGTGGCGTACTCGTCAACGAGGTGCCCACCTGGCGCACCGACCAGATGCCCTACGGCGGCCTGCGCGACTCGGGCAATACGAAGGAAGGCCCGGCTTACTCAGTGCGCGAGATGACCGAGGAGCGACTCGTCATTCTGCATGGCTAGTCGTTCACTCCGATGAGCTGCTCGATCTTCGCCAGCAAGGCAGGAACTCGGTCAGCCGAGATCATTCCCTGAAGGGCGAGGGTGGCCAGGCCATGCAGGGTCGCGACGAAGACGTCTTCCGAGTCATCGCGCACGGCGGCATTCATCCCGCCGGTGCTGACGAGGTCGTTGAGCAGGTCGGAGAGCACGGGAACTGAGCCGTCGTCGGTGGTGGGAACTCCCGGGTGCTCGAGGCAGTACGGGCTGAAGGCCACGCGGAACAGCTGCGGATGCGAGAGGGCAAAGGAGACGTAGGCCTGGCCGGCGGCGCGGAAGCGCAGTCGAGCCGCCTCGCGGGAATCCCCGGCGATCGCGGCAACCTCGGTGCCGACCGACTCGACCAGCATGTGCAGGCCGGTGGCAGCGACCTCGCCGAGGAGGGCGTCCTTGTCGGCGAAGTGGTGATAGGCCGCGCTGGGGCTCACCCCGACCTCGGCGGCGACTGCACGCAATGAGACGTGCTCGGCTCCGACTTCCTCCACGCGGGCCACTGCGGCGCAGACCAGGGCGGACCGGAGGTCTCCGTGGTGGTAGCTGCGGCCGGCCTGTGCCGACACCTGGGCGGAGGTGCTCACTTCACAATTGTGCCACGGAACTTGATGTTGTTCAGATCGGCGGCGTCCTGGGTAGGATCGACGGAGTGCCTGCTGGCAGGAAGGCTGACGGCGCACGGTCCTGCGTGAGGTTCCGCAGGCTCATGGAAGGCCCGCGGATGACCGCTGACGCTGGACGCATGCACCGGTTCGACCCCGAGATGACCGATCTCATCCTGGAATTCGTCCGCGATCGGCTCTCCCTCGAGGAGACACCCGTCGACGGCCTCGGAGTGAGATCCGAGCTGCACGCGGCCCTCGATGGCCTGATGACCGATGAGGGGAGGCCTGCCGAGGAGGTTCTCGACCTCTACGTCGCTCACATCGCCGACACCATCCTGTCGGCCGACAGTCCGCGCTTCTGGGCATTCATTCCCGCCGCCCCGACTAAGGCCGCATTGCTGTTCGACATGGTCGTCTCCGCGGCCTCCCTCCAGGGCTGCTCATGGCTGGAAGCGGCGGGTGCGGTCGCTGCCGAGAATCAGGCACTGCGCGTGATGATGGATGCGGCCGGCCTCCCGCAGACGGCAGGCGGGGTGTTCGTCTCGGGCGGCTCTGCCGGAAATCTCTCCGCTCTCGTGGTCGCCCGTGACACTGCTCGGCATTCTCGGGCAGCGGCCGGGATCCCCGATGGACGCTTGCGGGTACTCGTCAGCGATCAGGCCCATTCGTCGATCAAGAACGCGCTCAACATCGTCGCGATGGATGCCATCGTCATTCCGACCTCGACGGGCAGGCTCGATGCCGCGGCACTGGCCGCGATCACCGACGAGCAGCTCGAGGATGTCGTGGCCATTGTCGCCACGGCCGGCACGACGAATGCCGGCATCATCGATGATCTTGAGGCTGTCTCCGGCTTTGCCCGCAGTCGTGGCATCTGGATGCATGTCGACGCCGCCTACGGCGGTGCAGGTCTGCTGGCCTCGAGCGTGCGCTACCTGTACTCCGGAATCGAGAACGCCGACTCAGTTGTGATGGATCCGCATAAGTGGTGGTTCGCGCCATTCGACTGCGCTGCACTGATGTACCGCGAGCCCCGGCTCGCGCGTGCCGTTCACACGCAGGATGCGTCGTACCTTGACGTCATCCACGAGCATGACGACGACTTCAACCCGAGTGACCTCGCTTACCACCTGACCCGTCGTGCTCGAGGTCTCGCGCTCTGGTTCTCGCTCGCCGTGAACGGCATCGATGCCTACCGCGAGGCCGTCGAGCACTCGATCGCCATGGCTCACTTCGCGGCAGGGGTCATTGCCGACAGTGATCACCTGGAGCTCGTTCGCGAGCCCGGGCTCTCCATCGTGCTGTTCCGGCGACCGGGCTGGGGTGTTGCGGAGTACAACGCGTGGGCCCAGCGCCTGCTCGTCGAGCAGACCGCTTTCGTGGCGCACAGTTCGTGGCGTGGTGAGCCGGTCGGCCGCCTCGTCTTCCTGCACCCGAATACCACCGAGCAGATGGTGCGCGAGGTTCTCGAGACCCTCCGCTAGGTTCGCTGCATGCTCGAGGTCATCCCGCTCGGAATCGCCGCGGCCATCACTCCCGCGCTGATCGCACTTCAGGTGCTGGTGGTCTCCGGCCCTCGCTGGGGCAAGCGGGCCGTTGCGGTTCTCGCGGCCAACGTCCTGGCCTTCGGCATCGTGGGGGCCCTGCTGCTGTTCGGACTGGCCCAGTTGCCTGATGCGGGCACCGGCGTGCACAGTGGCTGGGGCACGGTCATTCGCCTGGTCGGGGCGGGGATCCTGGCCATGGTCGCCATCTTCTTCCTGCTCCCGCATCCGCAGCTGCTCGCCAAGTCGCAGGGGATCTTCAGGAATGTCGAGAACAAGGCTCATCCGTGGGAATTCGCGGTGCTGGCCTTCTACTTCAGCATCACCGATCTGTCGTCATTCGCCGTGATGGCGCCGGCCATGCATGACATCACTGTCTCGAAGGCTGCCCTGCTCTGGCAGGGATTGTTCCTGGCCCTCTTCTTCGCGCTGGCCTTGATGGCCACATGGGCTCCGCCCGTGCTCCGAGTGGTGCTCGGCTCACGGGCGGAGAGAGTGCTGAACGGGATCTATTCGTTTGTCATCAACCGGCAGTTCCAGATCATGGCCGCGATGTGCGCGGTCTTCGCGATCTACTTGCTGGTGACGGGCCTGCGTCATTGACAGGCGCACCGCGCTAGTCGGTGAGCTTGGCCTTCTTCAGTGCCTGCCAGGTCAGGGGGAGCAGGCCGGCTGCCGCGATGATCTTGACGATGTCGCCTGCGATGAAGTCCTTCACGCCATACGCCCAGGCCGACTCGGCACCGAACCACGGGATGTCGAGGTTGTACTTGAGCCAGGTGAAGCCGATGGCGTAGATGACGACGTTGCCGACGATCATCAGGCCGACCGCCTTGAAGAAGTTGCGCGTCGCGCCGTTCTCGGCCAGCTTGCCCACGATGAAGGCCGCCACGATGAAGCCGATGATGTAGCCGAAGGCCGCACCGCCGAAGCCGGACTTGTGACCAGCGAACCAGGGCAGGCCGATGCCGCCGAGGAGGGCGTACAAGGTCATGGCCGCGGCGCCGCGCAGGGAGCCGAGGGCACCCGCTGCGAGCACGACCGCGAAGGTCTGGAGGGTGACCGGCACGGTCGGGTTCCACGGCAGGAAGAAGGAGATCTGGGCGGCGAGACCGACAAAGGCAGCCCCACCACCGATCAGGATTGCCTGGCGAACCCAGGTGTGCGGAACGACGTCAGCCAGGACGCGCGGCTGGGGGGATGCCAGGGCCATGTGAAACCTCCGAGGAACGCCCGCGGATATCGCGGTGGGCCGAGACTACCGAATCCCCTCACGGGCAGGGCTCAGACGGCTCAGTTGTTGGTGTGACCTTCGTTGCAGGGTTATCCTCGACACAGGCAACCGCTCGAGCGCTGGGGAAGGCGAACTCGAAAGGGGGCCAGATGACGGTCATGCTGACCGGGAAGGGCACTGCGCAAGAGCAGACGCCCTCGCGCGGTGTTGTCTTCCTGCACTCCTGCCCGAGGGCATTGAGCCCCCATCTCGAATGGGCACTCGCCGCTGTATTCGGCACTGAGGTGCATATCGACTGGGCGGAGCAGCCCATCTCTCCCGGGTGCGTACGCGCCGAGATCATCTGGACAGGCGTGCCGGGAACCGGGGCGCGGCTCGCCAGTGCGCTGCTGGCCTTCAGTCAGGTGCGCTACGAGGTCACCGAGGATGGAATCCCGGGCCGTGATGGCGAGCGCTTCGCCGCCACGCCGACCCTCGGACTCTTCCGCGCCACCATCGGCCCGTTCGGCGACGTCATGGTGCACGAGGAACGACTGCGCACCGCGCTCTCGCATGCGCAGGTCACCGGCGAGTCCATGGTCGAGGAGATCTCGCGACTGATCGGCGCACCCTGGGATGACGAACTGGAGCCCTTCCGGGCGGCCCACGAAGGCTCGACAGTGCGGCTGATGCACCAGGTGGTGTGAGGGTTACAGGGGAATGTTGCCGTGCTGACCGCGCACGCCCGGCGTATCCAGCAGCACCTGCGCAACGGCCCGGCGGGTCTCCTTCGGGTCGACGATCTCGTCGACGACACCGATCTCGACGGCACGCGCGATACCGCCCGAGATGACCTCATGCTCGGCAGCGAGCTCGAGCTCGACCTGCTCGCGGTTCTCCTCGGGAACCTCGGAGAGGCGGCGACGGTGGAGGATGCGAATCGCCGCGACCGAGCCCATGACCGCGACCTCGGCGGTGGGGAAGGCGAACACCTTCGTGGCACCGAGTGACGAGGCGTTCATGGCGATGTAGGCGCCGCCGTACGCCTTGCGGGTGACGACGGTGACGCGGGGCACGACGCACTCGGCGAAGGCATGCAGCAGCTTCGCGCCGCGACGCACGACGCCCTCCCATTCCTGGCCGACGCCGGGCAGGTAGCCCGGCACGTCGACGAGCACGACGAGCGGCACGGCGAACGCATCGCACATCCGCACGAAGCGCGAGGCCTTCTCCGCGCTCGAGGAGTCCAGGCAGCCGCCCAGGCGCAGCGGGTTGTTGGCGACGATGCCGATGGTGCGCCCACCGAGGCGGCCGAGGCCGACGACGATGTTGGGCGCCCACTTGGCGTGCAGCTCCACGAACGTGCCCTCGTCGCAGAACGCCTCGATGGTCGGGTGCACGTCGTAAGCACGGCGGGAGG
>JBJSWO010000113.1:0-4523 GCA_046085905.1 Actinomycetes bacterium
GTGATGCGGGTGTAGCCGCCCTGGCGGCCTGCATAGTTCGGCCCGATCTCGGTGAACAGGGCGTGCACCACGGACTTGTCACGAACCACGGTCAGCACCCGCCGTCGAGCATGGAGATCACCGCGCTTGGCGAAGGTGATCAGACGCTCGGCCAGCGGGCGGAGCCGCTTTGCCTTCGCCTCGGTGGTGGTGATGCGGCCATGCTCGAACAGCGCAGTGGCCAGGTTGGCCAGCATGAGCCGCTCGTGCGCCGGGCTGCCGCCGAGGCGGGGACCCTTGGTAGGCGTAGGCATTGGGGTTCTCCTGTCGAACGTTCAGAAATACGAAGTGTGGTTTAGAGCTGCTCGTCCTCGGCGAATGCCAGGTCGTCGTCGTCCTCGTCATCGAAGTAGACGGCTGCACCGGGATCGAATCCGGGCGGGCTGTCCTTGAGTGCCAGGCCCAGGCTTGCGAGCTTGACCTTGACCTCGTCGATCGACTTCGCACCGAAGTTGCGGATGTCGAGCAGGTCAGCCTCACTGCGGGTGATGAGCTCGCCCACGGTGTGAATGCCCTCGCGCTTGAGGCAGTTGTACGAGCGAACAGTCATGTCGAGCTGCTCGATCGGGGTCGACAGCTGCTCGGCCACGAACGCGTCGGTCGGCGACGGGCCGATGTCGATGCCCTCGGCGTCGACGTTCAGCTCGCGAGCCAGGCCGAAGAGCTCGACCAGGGTCTTGCCGGCAGAAGCGACTGCATCGCGCGGACGCATCGAGTTCTTGGTCTCGACATCGAGAACAAGCTTGTCGAAGTCGGTGCGCTGCTCGACACGGGTGGCCTCGACCTTGTAGGTCACCTTGAGGACCGGCGAGTAGATGGAGTCGACCGGGATGCGGCCGATCTCCTGGCCCACGGCCTTGTTCAGGTCGGCCGAGACGTAGCCGCGACCGCGCTCGACAACGAGCTCGATCTCGAGCTTGCCCGAGCCGTTGAGGGTGGCGATGTGCAGATCGGGGTTGTGGACCTCGACACCGGCCGGGGGCTGGATGTCGGCGGCGACAACGGTGCCCGGGCCCTGCTTGCGCAGGTACATGACCACGGGCTCATCGTGCTCGGAGGAGACGACGAGCTGCTTGATGTTGAGGATCAGCTCGGTGACGTCTTCCTTGACACCCGGGATCGTGGTGAACTCGTGGAGCACGCCATCGATACGGATGCTGGTGACTGCTGCACCCGGGATCGACGACAGCAGCGTACGACGCAGCGAGTTGCCGAGGGTGTAGCCGAAGCCGGGCTCGAGGGGCTCGAGCACGAACCGCGAACGGTTCTCGCTGATGACCTCTTCGGTGAGCAGGGGGCGCTGGCTGATAAGCACAGTTGTCTTTCCTTCCCGCGACGACCGCTATTTGACGTCGCGTATCTGCCGAACGATGGATTACTTGGAGTAGAGCTCGACGATCAGCTGCTCGTTGACCTGCGTATCGATGATCGCGCGGGCCGGCACGGAGTGAACGAGGATGCGCATCTTCGAGGGGATGACCTCGAGCCATGCGGGAACCGGCTTCTCGCCGATCTCTGCGTGGGCAACGACGAAGGGGGTCATCTCTCGCGAACCGACCTTGACCTCAACGATGTCGTTGGGCGAGACGCGGTACGAGGGGATGTTCACCTTCTTGCCATTGACCAGGAAGTGACCGTGCGTGACCAGCTGGCGTGCCATGTCGCGGGACTTGGCGAAGCCTGCGCGGTAGACCACGTTGTCGAGACGCGACTCAAGGATCTGCAGCAGGTTCTCACCGGTCTTGCCGGCCTGGCGCTGTGCTTCCTTGTAGTAGTTCGAGAACTGCTTCTCGAGCACGCCGTACATGCGGGTGGCCTTCTGCTTCTCACGAAGCTGCAGCAGGTACTCGCTGTCCTTGGTGCGGCCGCGGCCATGCTGGCCCGGGGGGTAGGGACGCTTCTCGAAGGGGCACTTCGGCGACTCGCACTTGGCGCCCTTGAGGAACAGCTTCATCTTCTCGCGACGGCAACGCTTGCAGTCGGCGGCAACGTAACGTGCCATTAGTCAGTTTCTCCTGTACTTCTGCGCGCGATCAGACGCGACGACGCTTGGACGGGCGGGTTCCGTTATGCGGCACCGGGGTGACGTCGGCGATGGAGCCGACCTCGAGGCCCGTGGCCTGCAGCGAACGGATGGCGGTCTCGCGGCCGGAGCCCGGACCCTTCACGAACACGTCGACCTTGCGCATGCCGTGCTCCATCGCGCGACGAGCGGCAGCTTCGGCTGCGAGCTGCGCGGCGAACGGGGTGGACTTGCGGCTTCCCTTGAAGCCAACCTGCCCGGCACTCGCCCACGAGATGACTGCGCCGGTGGCGTCAGTGATCGAGACGATGGTGTTGTTGAACGTGCTCTTGATGTGAGCGTGACCGTGGGCCACGTTCTTCTTCTCCTTGCGGCGCAGCTTCTTTGCCGCAGGCTTGTTACCTGACTTCGGGGCCATGTGTGATGTCTCCTGGTTTCTGGGAAGTAGCCGGACGGCTTACTTGCCGACCTTCTTCTTGCCTGCGACGGTCTTGCGCGGACCCTTGCGAGTACGGGCATTGGTGTGGGTGCGCTGACCGCGGACCGGGAGGCCCTTGCGGTGGCGGAGACCCTGGTAGCAGCCGATTTCGACCTTGCGTCGAACGTCTGCAGCAACCTCGCGTCGCAGGTCACCTTCGACCTTGAGGTTCTGATCGATCCAGTCACGCAGAGCAAGGACCTGCTCATCAGTGAGGTCCTTGGAGCGCAGATCGGGGCTAATGCCGGTGGCCTCAAGCGCATTCGCAGCCTGTGAGCGACCGATGCCGTAGATGTAGGTGAGCGCGATTGCCATGCGCTTGTCGCGCGGCAGATCAACTCCTACTAGACGTGCCATAGGGGCGTTCTCTTTTCTTTACCAAGCACGAGGTTTGGGAGCAGAGCCAGTCCTGACGCCAATCAGGTCCTCGGCCTCGTGACCAAGGGTGTCGTCCTGAAGTTACGCACGCGCCGCTTCAGGGGTCGGGTTCTGCTTATGAGTCGATGCCCGGGTTATCTCCCCTGGCATCGTTCTTACACGCTGGGGCTATTTAGCCCTGGCGCTGCTTGTGGCGAGGGTTCTCGCAGATCACCATGACGCGACTATGCCGACGGATGACCTTGCACTTGTCGCAGATCTTCTTGACGCTCGGCTTAACCTTCATGATGACTCTTTCGTGAAGTATTCGGGTGTTGTGGGCAGTGCAGGCTTACTTGTAGCGGTAGACGATCCGGCCACGCGTGAGGTCATAGGGCGAGAGCTCCACGACTACGCGATCGTCCGGAAGGATTCGGATGTAGTGCATCCGCATCTTGCCGCTGATATGTGCGAGCACCTTGTGCCCGTTATCAAGCTCAACCCGGAACATCGCATTGGGCAATGATTCGGTGATCGTGCCCTCGAGCTCGATCGCACCGTCTTTCTTGCCCATATCCTCCGCTTTCATCCAGGTTGCCGAGCGCTATCTCGCACACGCCAATCACCGCCGTTCCCGGCGAGTGAGAGGTGAGAGGCGGGGAAGCCGCATCAGCCAGCCGAGTCTAGGGGCACAGGCCCGAGAAACTGAAATCGGGTCTCCCCCGTGGGGCTAATTGCCCTTTTCGTACGTCTTGCGGCGATTAGAGCCGAACATCCTCGAGAGCGGTCAGCACCCAGGGGCCCTCGTCGGTGATCGCGACCGTGTGCTCCCAGTGGCAGGCGATCGAGGAGTCCTCGGTGATGACTGTCCAGTCGTCATCGAGCACCATGACCTCGGGCTCCCCCAGGGTCAGCATCGGCTCGATGGCCAGGGCCATGCCGGCCTTGAGCACCGGGCCGCGGCCGGGCTTGCCGTAGTTGAGGATGTGCGGATCCATGTGCATGGCCGAGCCGATGCCGTGGCCCCCGTAGTCGGCCACGATGCCGTAGGAGCGGCCGTCGGCTGCCGCCGAGGCCAGGGTCGACTGCTCGACCGCATGACTGATGTCGGTGAGGTGATTGCCCACCCGGGCCTGGGCCAGGCCCGCCCACAGGGAAGCCTCCGTGGCCTTCGACAGGGCGGCGATGTCAGGTGTCACCTCGCCGACGAGAACGGTGATCGCGGCATCGCCGTGCCAGCCGTCGACGATTGCGCCGAAGTCGAGGGAGATGAGATCGCCCTCGCGCAGGGGCCGCTGGCCGGGAATGCCGTGGACAACCTCGGCATTGACCGACGCGCACAGCACGGCCGGATAGCCGTGGTAGCCGAGGAAGGAGCTCGTGGCACCCATGGTCGCGAGGCAATCGCGAGCAATGGAGTCGAGATCAGCGGTGGTGACGCCCGGCTTGGTGGCCTCGGCCATGGCCTTCAGGGTCTTCGCGACGACGAGACCTGCCTGGCGCATCACGGCCAGCTGGTCGGCTGACTTGATCTGGATGCCGCCCTTGCGAAAGGCCATGGTGAGTGACGCCTGCGATCAGGCGCTGAGCACGGAGTGAATGCGCGCGGCGACCTCGTCGACCGTG
>JBJSWO010000114.1:0-3672 GCA_046085905.1 Actinomycetes bacterium
CCATCGTGGCGACTGCCTCGACTTCCGGTCTGGGCGGCGATCCACTCCGCTTCGGTTACAACGCCTCGAAGGCGGCCGTCATCAATATCTGCCGTGCTGCAGCCCTCGACTGGGGTCACAAGGGCGTGCGAGTCAACGCCATGGGCCCGGGCCCCACGATGACTCCGATCCTGCAAGGCGGGCGAATGACCCCCGAGCATCTCGAGAACTTCCGTCGCAATATCCCGCTGCAGCGTCTGGGTCGGCCTGAAGAACAAGCGGAAGTTCTCTACTTCCTCGGCTCACCTGCATCAAGCTTTGTCACCGGCGCGGTGTTCATGTGCGACGGCGGTGTCACTGCTAACGCCGGTGTCTTCCAGCCCACGTCTATTCCGCTCTCGGAGGTTCATCACTGATGCTCGATTCAGCCACCCGTGACATGGATGTCATCGTCATTGGTTCCGGTGCCGCAGGCCTTTCGGCAGCCCTGGCTGCGAATGAAGCAGGTGCCGAGCGCATCCTCGTCGCGGAAGCCGAGGGCATCGTCGGCGGATCGTCACGGCTCTCAGGTGGACTGATGATGGGCGCGGGTACGCGCTACCAGCGTGCACTCGGCATCGATGATGACTGGGAAGCGCTCTTCCACGACTACTTGACCTTGAATATGTGGCAGGTCGAGTCCGGCGTGGTCGAACGGCTCACGCAGCGCGCCGGTGCGGCTGTCGAATGGCTGGGCGATCTCGGCGTGGAGTTCTACGAACAGCTGGTCTACGGCGGCGACGAGACCAAGCCGCGTGTGCACTGCCCGATTGGTCGCGGGCAGGCGGTCATCGACGTGCTCCACCGTCACTGCCGCGAGCGCGGCATCGAGATCGCCCTCGGCCAGCGCGTCGATCGCCTGCTCGTCGAGAACGGCGAGGTGACCGGCATTGCCGTGGGCGATGACGACATCACGGCAGGTTCGGTCATCATCGCTTCGGGCGGCTTCGGTGCGAGCGACGAGAAGCGCAGCCAGTACTTCCCGAGCGTCTTCGACACCGGCTGGTCGTACTACATCGGTGCTGACGGCTCGCGTGGCGATGCGATCGACTTCACGCGCAGCGTTAATGCACAGCTCACCGGCTTCGATCGCGGCCTGCGCCTGCTGCACACCGACTTCGACAAGATGTACGAGGCCTACATTCCGGGCTGGCTGACGCTCATCAATCGCCATGGCCATCGTTTCTGCAATGAGACCGCGCCCTACGGGATCATGGACGGCCTCCTGAAGGCGCAGGGCGACTCGGCCTTCGCGATCTTCGATCATCGTTCTCTCGTCGAGGCCACCGAGCTCGGAGTCGCGCGCTACAAGCAGCACATCCCCGGCTCCACCAAGAGACAGAGCCCGCACTGGAATCTCGATGTCATCGACCTCATGCTCAAGGAGGGCAAGGTCCACAAGCGCGACACTCTCGCCGAGCTGGCCGAGAGCATTCACGTGCCGGCCGGCGCTCTCGAGGCCACCGTGGAGCGCATCAACGAGCTCTCGGCGCTGGGCGAGGATCGCGACTACGTCAAGGATCCGAAGTTCCTCGAGCCGATCTCCGACGGCCCGTTCTACGCCGTCGAGGTGCGTCCGGCCACCTGCTGCTTCACCGCATTTGGCGTGCGCATCGACCGCGATGCCCAGGTGCTCGATGAGAATGGCCGCGTGATCGCAGGCCTCTATGCGGCAGGCGAGGTGTGCGGCGGTGTCATCGGCCCGCGCTACGTTGGCAGTGGTAACTCCTACGGCAACTGCGTGACCATGGGTCGCGTGGCGGGTCAATCGGCGGCAGCACATGCGCATTGATCCGCAGCAGCTGGCTGACCGCGAGGCCATTCGCGAATGCGTCCTGCGTTACTCACGGGGCGTCGATCGTCTTGACGCTGAGCAGATGAAGAGCGCCTACTGGCCCGAGGCGACCGATGACCACGGCCGCTTCGTGGGCAATGGCCATGAGTTCGCCGATCGCGTGGTCGGCACGCACGATCGCTGGGCCGCCTCGATGCACTGCAACTACAACCACAGCATCGAGTTCGACGATGCCACCCATGCGCGCGGCGAGATCTACAACGTCACGTACCTGCTTGCCAAGGATGGTGGCCCGTGGTCAGTGTGGCTGGGCCGTTACCTGGATCGATACGAGTGCCGCGACGGCGACTGGCGCATCAGTCATCGCATCTGCGTGCACGAGGGCACCACGACCATCGAGGGTGCGCCGATGGCCGGCGACATGTCTAACTTCCGCACCGGCGATGCCGATCGTCCGCGCGGCGAGACTCCGCTCGGCACCTGATCAGTCAGTGGCGGCGGCAAGGCCGGCGTAGCGGCCGAACACCATGATCGGCCCCAGGGTTCCGCCGGCACCGCCGTACGCCATCGCCGTCGGGGCTGCGGCCACGTTGCCTGCGGCATAGAGACCGGCGATCACGTCGCCGTTCGTGTCGAGCACGCGTCCGCGAGTGTCGGTGCGCGGGCCGCCACTCGTTCCGAGAGTGCCGGAGTGCACGCGCACGGCATAGAACGGCGCTTCGTCGATCGGACCGAGAGTGGACTCAACCGTGAAGCGGTGGTCTCCGTCGCCGCTCCAGCGGTCGTAGGCACTCTTGCCACGACCGAAGTCCTGATCGTCACCCTGCGCGACGAAGGAGTTCCAGCGATCGACCGTGTGCTCGAGTTCGTCAGGGTCGACGTCGATCTTCGCGGCGAGCTCGCGCACTGAGGGCGCACGAGTGATCCACTCGGCGATGGGCTGACCGGGGGGAGTGCCGAAGGAGCCGTAGGTGCGGGCATTGCGGCCGTCGAAGATCAGCCAGCACGGCAGGTTCACGTAACTGAAGTCCGTGGAGTCGAGCTGGTGGAAGGCTCCACCGAGTGCGTTGTAGTTGCTTGCCTCGTTCGTGAAGCGCTTGCCCTTGCCATTGACGAAGATCGAGCCGGGCAGGGTGCGCTCGCGGTTCACGAGATTCGCGCGTTGCTTGCCGAACGCGACATCGCCGGGAATCTCGACGGTCGGCACCCACCAGGCCTGCGCCATGTTGCCCAGGCTCGCACCCGCGCGCATCGCCATGAGCAAGCCGTCACCGGTGTTGGTGGGAACGCCGGCCGGGGAGGTCATCGGGCCGCGGAGGAAGGAGCGCACGAGATCGGCATTCCATTCGAAGCCGCCGGTGGCGAGCACGACGCCCTTGCTCGCGCGAACAGTCTGCTCAGTGCCGTCGATGTTGACGCGAGCACCCGCGATTCGCCCGTCCTCGACAAGCAGATCGGTGGCCTGCGCATTGACGGTGATCCGGACTCCGAGATCAAGCAGGGCCTTGATGATCGGGCCCACGAGACCGGCGCCGCATCCGCGCAGGTCGTTCTGCTCGCGATGCTTCTGGGTCTCGGGGTCGAGGAAACCGGTGCCACCACCGAGGGTCGTGTCAGTGATCTTCAGGTGGGCGCTGCGGCGGCTCTTCGCGACCTTCGTCTTCCATTCGCCGAGCTTGTCGTAGCTGAAGAGCCCGGGGTCCAGTGATCGACCGCCCTGAGGCTTACCGCCGGGATGCTCCGGGTGGTAGTCGGGATACATCGGGATGATCGTGAACTTGAGCTCGGTGGTGTCCTCGAGCCATTGCACCGTGTCACGCGATCCATCGATGAAGGCCTCGGCCATGGCCGGATCCATG
>JBJSWO010000115.1:0-3006 GCA_046085905.1 Actinomycetes bacterium
CCCCCCCCCCCCCTTTCTCCCCCTCCCCCCCCCCCCCGAGGCGGCGGACATCATCTGCCCAGTTGAGGACGGTGGAGAGTGCGAAGGACGGCTCCGGACGCTCGATCGGCACTGCGCCGACGTACACCGCGCCGGCATCGCCGTCGACAGAGATGACATCGCCGCGCTGCAGCACGTGCTCGCCTGCGGTCACCGTGCCTGCCGCGCGGTCGATGCGCAGGCCACCGGCGCCGCAAATCGCCGGCCGGCCCATGCCGCGTGCCACGACTGCTGCGTGCGAGGCCGAGCCACCGGTCACGGTAAGGATGCCCGCCGCGGCCATCATGCCCGGCAGATCGCCCGGAGTTGTCTCGGCGGCGACGAGGATCACGGAGTCGCCCGCCTCGGCCATCTCGCACGCCTCTTCACTGGTGAGTGCAATGCGGCCGACAGCCGCGCCCGGTGATGCAGCGAGACCGGTGACCAGAACGATCTCGTGGCCGGTCAGTCGCGGACGCGGATGCATGAGTTCGAGCACGTGAGTCGGGCGAATCGCCTCGACGGCGGATCGCTCATCGGTGATGCCACGGGTCGCGAGATCGACAGCGAGGCTGGTTGCGACTCGCGCACTGGTGCGGTTGAGCTCCTCGAGACCGGCGAGCACGAGGCCCTCAGGGCCGTATTCGAAGTCGACCAGAACGACGGTCTTCAGGCGCCCCTCGAGCTCGGCGAGCACGCCGGTGAGCATCGCGACGCCACCGGGAAGCTTGGAGAGCGGATGCCCGATCGACGGACGCTCGCCGCTGACGCGAACTCCGTGGCGGAAGCCGCCGGTGGGCGCGAACTGGCCTGTCGCGAGATCACGAGAGATCGCGTGGCCGTGGCCCGCCTCATCGTGATCGGTGATGACCACCGTCTCGAGGTGCAGGCCGAGCGGCAGATCGGCAGGGAGCTGCTGAGTGCGACGCGCACGTGCGGCGCGAGGCGAGTTCCATCGCGCGAGCATCGCTGCCGCCGCGTCAGCGAGCTGCTGGTTGACCTCGAGAGGGAACTTGTTCCTGCCCTTCTCGTTGCACAGGGCGATCAGCGGCTCGATGCGATGAGCAGGGTCATCGAAGTCGAGGCCGAGTGCGGAGATCTCGTCGCCGGGAACCTCGAGCGCGAACTCCGCGATGAAGCTGGCGGTCTTCCACCAGGCCACGGCGAGATCCGCCGCCATCCGCGGGCGCAGCCCCTCGGGGATGCGGCCATTCGCGAGGCCGATGGCCACGAGATCCGGTGGCAGCCCTGCGGCATCGACCGGCGCGCTCGCGCTCAGGCGCAGCAGCAGGATGCCGCCGTCAGCCGTGGTCGACCCGACGGTGCGCTCGGCGATGGTCTCCAGTAGATGGACCGCTGCTTCTGCTCGATCGGCAGACACAAGTCCGGGCACATTGGGCACCGGGATGGTCAGGCCGGTGGCCACCGGGAGGCCGAGGCCGGCGAGGGTCTCCATCTGCACGCCACGCGTGCACAGCGAGCGCACGTCGAGACCGCGCTCGAAGCCCTTGCCGAACGGTACGAGTCCGACGTCGTCGATCGGTGAGATGACCACGTACGCGCTATCCGTGATTTCCGGAGACGAGCTGCTCCTCGAGTGCTTCGTCTTCCTGCCGTGACATGCCGATGGTCAGGAGCAATTCCTGGTGCAGGTGCATCCACACCGTGTGGTACGAGTCGATCAGCGGTGAGGCGAGCCAGGCATTGTCGCCCTCGTCGAGTTTCTCGAGGGCCTCGGTCAGGCGGGCACGGTAGCCGGCAAGCGTCGGGACGTCCTCGGCAAAGCGCTTGAGCAGCGGTGCAATCGAGTCGTCGATGTCATCGAGACGATCGCGGATCTCTGCGTCGTAATTGGGATCGGAGTGATCGTTGACGCTGCCGTCAGGTCGTACCTGCCAGGCCGTGCACAGGTCGCGCAGGGCGCGGTTGACGGGCAGGAACCGGTGGAAGGTCGCCATGATGCGCTCGCGCTCGGGCGCGTCAGCAGGGAGGCAGAGGATCTCGCCGACGAATGCCGTGCCCGCAGGAGTGGGCATCATCATCGGACCCTTGATGAGAAGGAGGCCGGCCTCGGCCAGGGCCTGCTGCTCGGCGGAGGCCTCACCGCGGGCCATTCCCCGGACCACGATGGACACCAGCGCGGTGCGCTCGGCGTCGGTGATGACCACGTCAGACATGTTGCCTCCAGTTGCGACCGTGCGGATGCCTCGTGGGCCCCGCCCGAGGAATTCAAGCGAACGGCTATTTATAGAGCAGGTCTAAAGAAAGCCGCTAATCGGGGCGGCTATTCCCTTTGTGCCCAAAGCCCAAGCCTAGGACTTACTGCAGGGCTACTATCCCCGAAACTGCTATCCCGCCCTTTGGGGCATCACGAGAGGCCATTCCCATGCGTGCACTCCAGCTTCCCGCCTGGCACAGCGATGCCGTTGTCGCCGAGGTTCCCGTCCCCAAGGCCGGTCCGGGCCAGGTCGTCATCAAGATCGCCGGCGCCGGCGCCTGCCACTCCGATCTGCACCTCATGCACATGCTCGGTGACGGGATGTTCCCGTGGGGCCCCCCATTCACCCTCGGGCATGAGAACTCGGGCTGGGTCCACGAGATCGGCGAGGGCGTGGAGGGCTTCAGCATCGGCGAGGCCGTCGCCGTGCACGGCCCCTGGGGCTGCGGTGCCTGCCCCCAGTGCATCCTGGGCATGGACCCGTACTGCTCCAACCAGCTGGCCGCAGCCGGTGACGGCGCCTTCGGCGGCGGCCTCGGTCTCGACGGCGGCATGGCCGAGTACATGCTGATCCACAATGCCCGGCACCTGGTGAAGATCCCCGGCAACCTCGATCCGATCGCCGCGGCACCGCTGACCGATGCTGGTCTCACCCCGTACCACGCAGTGAAGATGTCGCTGCCGAAGATGCTCCCGGGCGGCAAGGTGCTCGTGCTCGGCGTCGGCGGGCTCGGCCACATGGGCGTGCAGTTCATCGAGGCGCTCTCGGG
>JBJSWO010000116.1:0-16562 GCA_046085905.1 Actinomycetes bacterium
CGCAGCCCTCGATGCGGCAGAAGCAGCAGTAGCGGAGGCAGCCAAGGACACCTACTGCGACAGCGCGCCTTGCTGGGGGTCGGAACGCTACGTCGCCGCTATTCGTGCAGTGAAGGAGAAGCCATGAGTGACAACAAGTATGGGCCTCAGACTGAACAAATCGAGGCGCTGATCGAGCGGGTGAAGACGCTTACACAGAACGAGGCACGGGCACTTGACGCCGCTTGGGACGCCGCTTGGGACGCCGCTTGGGACGCCGCTTGGGACGCCGCTATGGCCGCCGCTATGGCCGCCGCTCGGGACGCCGCTTGGGACGCCGCTTGGGACGCCGCTCGGGACGCCGCTTCTGCTCTGCTAGTTCGTGACCTAATCGGCCAGCACGGCTTCACCCAGGAGCACTACAACAAACTCACTAGGCCGTGGCGCACAGTCATCGGCCCAATTCATTCAGACGACGTAGATCCACAAGAGGACAAGCCATGAAACGCCAACTAACCGCTGCACTAATCGCAGCCGTAATCACTGCCGCACCCACAGCACACGCACAAACACCCACACTGCAACGCGCCGGAGACTGCCCACGCGGAACCGCACCCGTCGACAACACGCAAGAACGCATCACCACATGCGAAAAAGGCTGGCGCTGGATCTACCAAACAGACAAAGACAACAACTGCATACCAGGGTCAATCAGAATCAAGTTCGATGGCCCAGGCAAACGGTTGTGGTGCAAGTACATGCAGAAGGAAGTCGATGACTGGTACACGATCAACAGCCTGATCAATAAAGCGTGGTGCTTTTACGAGTTCGTTCCTGCCGAGAATGATTCAGTGTGGCGCTGCAAGCCGACAACGGAGAAACCCTGAGCTGCGCAAGAACTGAACATTGACAACTTGACAAACCTGTCGCTAACCTCCGTATAGAGTCGCAAGACCTAACGAAAGCCCCCCAGCCACAACAGGCCAGGGGGCTTTCGCCATACCCCCGCCAAGGAACACATGCCCACACTCCACGAAATCGACGAAGCACTCACCTGGGCCACCGCCGTACCACCAGAACAACGCGGCACACTCGGCCAAGCCTTCATCGACCGCCTACTCGAACAACGCACCAACACCAGCCAATAGGGACAACCCCACAACATCACAGTGACAACCCCAAGAAAACAACACCAACACCCCCACCACCACAACTAGCCTGACCAAGATGACCACAAACCACACAGTCATCTCCGCACCAATGTCCTACAGCGGCTCACTAGCGCGCACCAAAAACTGGCTCTGGAACAACAAACCAGCCGCAATCAAATACGGCATCGGACTCTGGGCAATCCCCCTAATCATCATCATGTGGTGGGCACTCATCTGCATCTGGTACATCAGCTTCGGCATCTTCCTCATCCCCTACCGACTAATACGCCGGGGGGGACGCAAGCGCAAGCGCGAAGAAAGAATGCACGCAGAGCTACTACAAGCCATGAACAACCACCAAAAGCAGGGTTAGCAAACCCCACAAGAACCACAGGCATCGCACACAAGTCAGGACCAGCAATGCCAAGAGCACCCAAAAAGTGCGCACAAACCAACTGCGAAACCAGAATCATCGGCAAGACCTACTGCCCCACCCACACACCAACCAACTGGGGTAGAGGCGCAAGCACACGCACAAGCTCAAGCGAACACAAACAATGGCGAACCGCAGTCCTCAAACGCGACAAAGGAACCTGCCAAATCCGCGACCACGGCTGCACCCACAGAGCCACCGAAGCCGACCACATCATCGCAGTCGCATTCGGCGGAACAACAACCCTCGACAACGGCCAAGCCGCCTGCCAGTCCTGCCACAAACGCAAAACTCAGCGCGAAGCAATCGAAGGTAAGCGTCGAGCGAAGGGGTAGGGGCCACCCCATGCCCCCGGTCGGTCGGGCTGTCGGAGAGGTGCTGCGGATTTTCTCGCCTACGGTTCCGCCGAACTTGCCCCCTGGCAGGCTCACGCGAAATCGAGCGACCATAACTGTCCTGATTGCGTGTCAGGAGCACCCCGGAAACGGCCAATGATTCTACGGCGCGCATATTGAGAAACCCGTTACACCGCAATAGAATATGCGCATGATGTGCGAGGCGTGCTCGGGTGAAATAACCCTTGGCCGGCGTGGGCCTGCGGCTCGGTTCTGTTCCACGAAATGCCGAGTCCGGTCGCATCGGGCGCGGGCGAGTATCCCTTCCGCGATGACTTCGCGGGCAGCGTGGGTGAGGGCTGACGGTAAGCGTCCGATTCGCTGCGATGGTTCACCGGCCTCGAGTACCGACCCGGCGACCTGGGCGCCTTTCGTTGAGGTGTCCAAGTCGGAAGTTGGCGACGGTTTCGGGGTCATGCTTGGCGGTGGTCTCGGTTGCTACGACTTCGATCATTGCCTGGTGGGTGGGGTTCTGGACCCT
The DNA here is from genome assembly GCA_046085905.1 of Actinomycetes bacterium. Classification (GTDB taxonomy): domain Bacteria; phylum Actinomycetota; class Actinomycetes; order S36-B12; family S36-B12; genus CAIKZY01. Next base: position 2,440 of record JBJSWO010000116.1, read on the forward strand.
GCCACGCGGCAGCTGATTGAGGCCATTCCTGAGCCGATCCTTTTCTCTGAGTTGTCTGTCTCTGGTTCTGGTGTCCACGTGTTCGTAGCTGCCCCTGAGGGTCCTGGCTCGCGCCGACATGGTGTTGAGCGGTACACGCGGGCACGGTTCATTCGGGTGACAGGTAACAGGTTCGTTATGTAGGGCTCCCGGCATGGGGGCTTCGGTCCCGCCACGGGAGGTTAGTTATGCCTGCACCTAAGAAAGACCCGTCTATTCGTGCTCGCGCGAATAAGGCTTCGACTGCTGCCGTTCTGAGGAATGGCGTGCATGTGGTTCGTCCCGAGTTGCCGCCTCGCGTACTGACACACCCCGATACGGGTGAGTCGGTTGAGGTTTCTTGGAATCCGCAGACCGTTGCCTGGTGGGATGATCTGTGGTCGGCTCCTATGGCGGCTGAGTATCACTCGAGCGATCGGCACGCGCTGTTTCTGCTGGCTGTTCTGGTGGATCAGTTTTGGCGTAGCCCGTCTCAGTCGCTCGCTGGAGAGATTCGTCTTCAGCGCCAGGCGTTCGGGCTTACTCCGTACGACCGTCGCCGGTTGGAGTGGACGATCGAGTCCACGGAGGAAGCGAAGGATCGTGGCAAGGAGCGCCGTTCACGGACTGCGGCTAAGCAGCCTGCGAAGCGGAACGATCCCCGCCTTGCGCTCGTGAACTAGTCACGCCGTGGCGGTGTTGATCGTCCCTGAGCTTGATTTGTCTTTCCCGACTCTGGGGCCGCTTCTTGAGGATTTCATTACCGACCGGTGCGTGTTTGGGCCTGGTTCGTTGGCGGGTCAGCCTGCGCGTTTGGATGATGAGAAGCGTGCGGCTCTTTATCGGCTGTATGAGGTTTATCCGAAAGGGCATCGGCTTGAGGGTCGGCGTCGTTTTCAGCGTGGAGCGCTGGAGTGGCGCAAGGGCATGGCAAAAACCGAGTTTGCGGCGTGGGTGTCTTTCTGCGAGCTGCATCCTGAGGCGCCTGTGCGCTGCGATGGTTTCAATGCGAAGGGTGAGCCGGTAGGTCGCCCGGTGCGTTCGCCTTACATTCCGATGATGGCTGTGACGGAAGAGCAGGTGTCCGAACTCGCCTACGGTGTGCTGAAGTACGTGACGGAGAATGGCCCGGATTCGGGGCTGTTTGATTCGTCTTTGGATCGCATCATTCGGCTTGATTCTCGGGGCCGTGATGGTGGCCGCGCAGTTCCGGTGTCTAACGCTCCTGGTTCTCGCGATGGTGCCTTGACAACGTTTCAGCATTTCGATGAGCCTCACCGTTTGTTCCTTCCGAATCAGCGGCACGCTCACGAGACGATGCTTCAGAACTTGCCGAAGCGGCAGATGGAAGACCCGTGGGCTTTCTACACTTCGACTGCTGGTGCTCCTGGACAGAACTCCATTGAGGAAGATGTTCGGGCTGAGGCTGAGTCGATTAGCAGGGGCGAGCAGGATGACCCGTCGCTGTTCTTCTTCGCCCGCTGGGCAGGGCCTGAGCATGATGACTTGTCCACGCTCGACAAGCGGATCGCTGCTGTCGCTGAGGCGACGGGACCGGCGGGGGAGTACGGCCCAGGCCAGTTCGAGCGCATCGCGAAGGATTACGAGCGCAAGGGCATTGACCGCGCCTACTGGGAGCGTGTCTACCTCAATCGGTGGCGTCGAAGCGGTTCACAGTTCTTCGATATGAAACTTATTGAGGCTTTGACTCGCCCTGGTGTGTTGATCCCTGATGGTGCGTTTGTGACGCTCGGCTTTGATGGGGCGCGGTTTCGTGATGCGACTGCGCTGGTCGCCACTGAGATCGCGACTGGTCTTCAAATGCTCGTTGGTTTGTGGGAGCGCCCCGAGTTTTCGGACGAGTGGGAAGTTCCCGAGGATGAGGTTTCGCAAACTCTCGAAGATGCTATGAGCCGATTCGACGTGTGGAAGCTTTACGCGGACCCGCCGCATTGGACGGAAACGGTGGGGTCCTGGTCGGCGAAGTGGCCGGACAAGGTTGAAGAGTGGTGGACAGCGCGGCAGAAGCCCATGGCTTACGCACTCCGGGAATTCACGGAGTCAATTGAGTCACAGGTGATCCAGTTTGGCGGGTCTGATTCTGACTGTGCCGCACTACTTGACCATATGGGTAACGCGGGCCGTAAAGAGCTCCGTATCAAGGATGACGCGGGTGAGCCTCTGTGCGTGATGCAGAAGCAGGACGGCCGCCTCGAATACAAGTTTGATGCCGCTATGGCCGCCGCATTGTCGTGGAAAGCGCGACTCGATGCGATCAAGTCTGGCGCGAGGCCGCGTAAGCGGAACAAGACACCGAGACGTATCCGATAACTGAGAGGGAGTGCCGTGGCTGATTCACCCGCCGATTGGCTCCCAGCGCTGGCAGCAAGGTTCGATAGCCAGTCGACCGATGTTGAACGTTTTCGCAGCTACGCGCGTGGTAACGCCCCGCTGCCTGAGATGGGTCCGAATCTTCGTGCATCTTGGGTCGCATTCCAGAAGAAGGCCCGTACTGACTTCGGCGGGCTTGCCATTGGTTCGCTCGCTGATCGACTGATTCCCAATGGCATCCAGGTCGGTGGCGCTAGTGATGATCCTCGAGCGCTTCAGGCTCAGCGGATTTGGCGCGATAACCGATGCGATGTGCAGGTCAGCGCGGCGATTCGTGACTATCTCGAAACGTCCTGGGGTTACCTCGTTTCAGGTGTGGACTCGGATGGTCTCGCGGTAGTTACTCGCGAATCTCCCGATCACTTCATCGCACTTACCGACCCGCTGCGTCCGTGGCGTGCAACGGCAGCGCTGAAGGTTTGGCGTGTCCACGAGTACGACGTTGACTTTGCTCGGGTCTGGATTGAGGGAATGGCTCAGACCTTCGTACGACCCGCCCGCGTTGATGGACGGCTTGTTGCCGGTGCGTCTGCCGGCCAGTGGCGCGAATACGGTCCCGTCGAAGAGTATGTGGGCTTCCCGCCGGTGAGCGTCCTCGATCGTGATGCGCCTTTCCTCGCGCCGCATCTCGACATCATCGACCGAATCAACCTCACGAAATTGCAGCGCCTTGTTACCACTGCGATGCAGGCGTTCCGTCAGCGTGCCGTCAAGGGCGATCTGGAAGACCGCGATGAGGCGGGCAACGAGATCGACTGGGGCAAGGTGTTCGAACCTGCGCCGGGCGCTCTCTGGGAGATTCCCGACGGCATAGACATTTGGGAGTCGCAGCAGACCGATATTCGTCCGATGCTTGAGGCTGAGAAGTCTGACGCGCGCGAGTTTGCCGCTGTCACGAGGACACCGATCAGCGTCCTCGTGCCTGAAGGCGCGAACCAGTCTGCGGAAGGCGCAGCGCAGGCAAAGGAGGGCCAGATCATGCAGGCCCGCCAGGAGATCGCCCGTATTTCACCCGCGATTGAGGCGGTGTTTGTTCATGGTCTGCGTGCCGAAGGCGCCGATCTCAGCAATGCCACTGTCGAAATCCTGTGGAGCAATCCCGCGCACGTATCGCTGTCGGAGCAGTACGCGGCAGCAGCTCAAGCGAAGGCCGCGGGGCTTCCGCTACGGCACATTCTGCGTGACATTCTTTCCATGAGCCCACAGCAGATTTCCAGGGTGGAGCAGGATGCCGCCGCTGAGCAGCTTAATGCTGCGCTCCTGATCGGCTCCGCGATGAATGGTGCTCCGAATGCCCCTGTCACGGGCTGAGATCGGCGCTTATCAGAAGGCTAACCAACACGCGCGAACCTTGATCCGTACCCGTCTAGCAGCGTATGTGAAGGGCTCGTGGGAAGGGTTAGGTAGTTGGCGGGACGCTGACGTCAATCGCTGGGTCGCTGCGACAGCACCTCGCGTAGCCGAGTCCCAGAAGTTGGTTGCCAACCTGACAGCCACCTACCTGGGTAAGCGGCTCAGTTCGACAGCGGTCGACACGATTGACACGTCTGCACTTCGTGGCGTTGATCCAACCGAGGTGTATCGCCGCCCCGCGAAGACCCTGTATCGGGAACTTTCGCTGGGGAAATCGTTTGGTGCGGCTTTGTCGGCATCGACTGCTCGGGCTCTGGACATTGCAGCGACCGATGTGCAGCTCGCAATGACGTCCCAGGCTTCCGCGAGTATGCAGGCCGGTGGCGTGCAGTTCTACCAACGGGTTCTGGTAGGGCCTGAGGATTGCGCCCTGTGCATGATCGCATCGACGCAGCATTACAGGACCGGCGATTTGATGCCGATTCATCCTGGCTGCAACTGCGACGTTGAGCCGCTGGATTCGAGCACAGGGCGTTTCGAGGCGATGGACGGTAGTTACAGGGTCATCGACCCTGTACGTCTTGAGAACACTCACAACATGGTCAAGAACCTTGTGGGTTCCACTGATCGAGGTGGGCGTTCGCCTGATTATCGGAAGTTGATTTCTGTGCGTGAGCATGGCGAGATCGGCCCGACATTGACCTTTCGGCACCAGGGATTCACCGGTCCCGAAGACCTTTAGAACTTCCCGCATTCAGCGGAGATGCGCGTCCGAAACGGACGTGAACGTAGCCCGACATGGGAGAAAATATGGACCCCCAGGAAGTCATCGAAGATTCCGAGTCACAGACCGACACTGAGCCGGTCAGCTCCGCAGTCGAAGCGCCTGACCTGGCTGCCGAGATTGAAAAGTGGAAGAGCCTGTCCCGCAAGCATGAGGCGCGGGCAAAGGACAACGCTGATAAGGCCAAGCGGCTAGATGAAATCGAAGAGCAGTCTAAGTCTGATTTGCAGAAGGCAATCGAGCGAGCAGAGAAAGCGGAAGCGCAAAGCGCCGAGGCTGAGCTGAAGGCAATTCGTGCTGAAGTCGCTGCAAGCAAGGGTGTGCCCGCTGACATGCTTCGTGGCGAAACGCTCGAAGCACTGACCGAATCGGCTGATCGACTCCTGGAGTTCAGGGGCACTTCTGCCACCCCACCGGCCCCATCCTCGGAAGGGCAAGGCAAGCGAGGCGAGCCCATCGGTGGCAAGTCAGATCAAATCACGTCAATCGACGCACTCAAGAACATGAAGCCTGAAGAGATCAACGAGGCCCGGCGAAGTGGCCGCCTCGATTTAATCCTGAAGGCGTAACCCGAAAGGAATGAGCCAACATGGCTGTTAGCAACTTCATTCCGGCCGTCTGGTCGGCCGCGCTGCTTGAGCGTTTCTCGTCAGCAAGCACCATCATCCCCACCCTGAACCGCCAGTACGAGGGCGAACTGCGCTCGGGCAACTCGGTCAAGGTCACTGCAATCACGACCCCGTCCGTGCAGAACTACGCGACGAGCCGCTCCCTGACCATTGAGGCGCTGTCTGACTCAACTCAGTCGCTCCTCATTGACAAGGAAGAGGCAATCGCATTCAAGGTTGACGACGTCGACCGCACCCAGGCCGCGGGCTCCTTCGAGCCGGTGACCGCTGATGCAGGTGCAGCACTGACCGAGTCAGCCGAGGCCGCTGTCATCACCGCCCTGAAGGCCAACGGCACTTCGGCTGGCACGACTGCGATCGCCAACTACGACGCTGCATTCGCAGCAGTCGGCAAGATTCGCACCGCACTGAGCAAGGCCAAGGTGCCGATGTCGATGCGTTACCTCGCTGTTTCGCCCGAGTTCGCTGAGCTTCTGCTCGGTTCCTCGAGCGCTCTCACGCGAGTCGATGCTTCCGGCAACGATGCTGGTCTGAGCAACGGTGTCATCGGTCGGCTGCTCGGCTTCACGGTTATCGAGCACCCGCTTCTGACCCACACCTCCAACCGTCCGGCCGCAATCGGCTACCACGGTGGCTCCGTTGCCTTCGTCGGCCAGATCGACAAGGTTGAGGCAGGCCGTATGGAGAATGCGTTCGCGGACTACGTTCGTGCACTTCACGTCTACGGCACCAAGGTTCTCCGACCGGCTGCTGTTCAGACGTTCCTCCCGGCTGCATAGTCGAATTCACTAGTTTGGAAGGGGTGGGGTAATGGCGGATTTAGCATCGCAGGCAGATGTTGAGGCGGTACTAGGACGCGGCCTCACCCCTTCCGAGCTGGATCGAGCCAGGATGTTTCTTGGCAAGGTCAGTTCGCAATTCCGTCGGATCGCTAAGCGGAACTTTTCGCTGACGGAATCGACGGCACGGCTGAAGGTCAGCGGCGGGACTGTGACCATTCGGGATTACCCCGTGGTTTCGGTCAGCCAGGTCACCGATGATGCGGGTGCGCCAGTTCCCTTCGAGCGAGTGGGCAGTCGCATCTTCCTGGCGCGGGCGAGCCACGAGTTCGTGAATGTGACGTACTCGGCTGGTTCTGCTGTTGTCGATCCGCTTGTGGTGGCAACCGTGGCCGAAGCAGTCGCACGAGCAATCGAGATTCCCACAGCCGCGAAGCAAGGCGTCAGCCAGATGACCGAATCAGTCGGAGGCATGTCACTCACGCAATCATTCGCGCCTTGGGCTCAAGGTGGTCAGGCACTTCTGGCACCGTCAGAGGTCGCCGTCGCGGAGTCTTTCCGAATCAAGCCGCCGAGGATTCACGTCACCACGGCGGGAGTCGCAGCGCCGACCCGTGAGCGTGATTTCCAGCATGAACTTGAAGAGGAAGGCCGCTGATGCTTCCCGCGTGGGCGGATTCCTCCGTGACCATCGTTCATCCGAGAATGGACAATGATCGCGGCAACCTCACCCCGAACTACTCCAACCCAGTTAGCACGACGATCGTTGAAGGTTGCAGCGTCCAGCCAGGTTCAGCCCCCGATGGTTCGAGCATTGCAGATCGGCACGGTGCTGAAATCCGCCTGAACGTGTACCTGCCGATCGGGACCATGGTCACTCAGAAGGATGCAATACTCGTCGATGGCGTGCGGTATCGGATTTCAGGTACTCCAGAGACGTGGCCGGGTATCTCTAAACTTGGGCATGTTCGAGTCGGCCTTGTCGATTGGGCCTCCTGATGCGAGTGTCGATCAACTCGCAGGCTATTCGCGAGTTGCTGCGAGGCGCGGAAGTTCAGGCTGATCTGCTGCGAAGGGCCGAGGCGATTGCAGCGGCTGCGGGAGAGGGCCACGTAGCAGAGATCCAGGTCGGCAAGGTTCGAGCCCGAGCATCGGTTCGTACAGCTACACCACAAGCGGCAAGCAGCGAGCGGTCACGGAAGACTCTGACCCAGGCGATTGGAGCGGGACATGGCTGATGCTGTCTCTTTCCCCGATCTAGAAGACGAGATTCGTATTCATCTTGCGGACATTCCAGCCTTCTCCACGGTCACAATCGCTGCTGGCACCAAGCCTTCAACAATCTCGGGAAGATTCATTTTCATCGGCCGCACAGGCGGATTTGTCTCCAGCCACGTTATCGACACCGCGCAAATCACCATCGAGTGTTACTCGAGTACGTCGGTTGACGCATTCCATCTTGCTTCGGCAGTACGCACGCAACTTCATCTCGCAGCGTTGAGCGGATACATCCACTCCGCTGTCGTGAGTTCCGTCAGTGAACTGTCCGCCATTTATCGCGATCCTGACTCCACGGTCGCAGATATGTTCAGATACTCCGCTACCTATCGGATAGCGGCACGAGGCCGAGTCGCCGACTAGCCCTCACACCCTTCACGCGGTCCCAGCAGACATGCCTGAAAGGGGCAACTATGGCAACTTCGTCAGATAACGTTCTGGTCGGCACTCCGGACCAGTCAGTTTCAGGCGCAATTCTTTGCGCCGTCAAGGGAACCGCACTTCCCGCCAACGCGTCCGCTACGCTCAACGCTGCATTCGCGGACGCGGGGTACGTGTCGGAGGATGGCATTACCATCACCCCGGCGCGATCGACCAAGAACATTAAGGACTGGTCGGCAAGCACCGTCCGCACTGTTCTCGAGTCCTTCGATGGCACGATCTCATGGACTCAGCTCGAAGTGAACACTCAGAGCCTGAAGAACACATTCGGTGATGCCTACGTGACCGAAACTCCCGCCAACGGCGCTCACGGTAAGCAAGTGACCGTTGGTATCGGTGCGCATGAGATGCCGATCAAGTCGTGGGCATTCAAGATCAAGGACGGGTCGAAGAAGGTCCTGGTTATTGTTCCGAATGGTCAGATCACCGAGGCTGGTGACATCGCATTCAAGTCCGGCGAGGCCGTCACCCTTCCGGTGACCCTGTCGTGCTACCCGGATTCGGTCGGCAATTCCATCTACATCCATACCGACGACGGCATCACGACCGGCGTCTAGTTGACCAGTGGGCGGGGGTTACCACGCTGGGACCGGCCCCCGCTCACTGCACTACCTCGGACCCAGCGCAAACGAAAGGTTCCAGCATGGCGACAACCAAGTTTGTATTCAAGGCCGCATCGGGTAAGACGATTTCTCTGCCTCCTTATAAGGAGGTTCCGATGGGTGTGGTTCATGACCTTCAGGATTTCGATAATGAAGTTAAGGCCACCTTCTTTCTGATCGAGCAGATGGGCGGAGCGAAAGCCGTCGATGCGGCTCGTTCCTTCACCGCTGCCGAGTTCGCTGAATTCTCTAAGGCTTGGGCGGCAGATTCCGGTCTTGAGCTGGGGGAATCCACCGCCTCCTAATCCTGGTACGTGAGTATCGAGAGGCTATTGAGTATGACCTTCTGGCGATGGGATTTCGTCTGGAGTGGCTTGGGACGCCGCGGCTGACGTGGCGTGACCTGTACGTGATCGTCCGTAATTGCAAGCGTGATTCGGCGTTGGCCCGGGCCGTGCATGGCGAATCGGTTCATTGGTCGAATACCGATCATCTTCTTGCATCGCTTCTTGATCTCACTGCTGCGGCTAATTGGCAGCGGGGCGGTGGCAAGGGGCAGCGACCGAACCGGATTCCAAGGCCGGGCGCGAGTTCTGATTCGCGGCATCTTGGTGCTGATCCGATCCCGTTGAGCAAGTTCGATGAATTTTGGAATGAGGGAGGCGTAAATGTCGACTGAGATTGCGACCGCTTATGTCTCCCTCATTCCTTCTTTCCGTGGCGGAAAGTCCGCTATTGCGAAGGAACTCGGCTCAGCTGCCGATAGTGCAGGCGAGACGGTTGGCCGGTCATCTGGCGGCAAGTTCTCCGGAGCCTTTGGCAAAGCGTTGGCGTTCACTGGTGCTGTTGCTGGTGTCGGCGCTTTGGTGGCCGGCATAAAGGGTTTCGCTGAGGCAGGCCAGGAAGCGCTGGCCGTGTCACGAACGACTGAGCAAATCATCAAGGCAACAGGTGGTGCGGCAAATCTGACCGCAGCGCAGGTTGGCGACCTGGCTTCAAAGATTTCGATGAAGACTGGTGTAGATGATGAAGCCATTCAGTCTGCTTCGAATCTGCTGTTGACGTTCAAGCAGGTGAAGAACGCTGGCGAGGGTCAGGCAGCAATGTTCGATCGGGCTACGGCTGCGGCTGTGGACTTGTCGAAGGCTGGCTTTGGCGACATGAATTCGTCAGCCAAGATGCTTGGCAAGGCTCTCAATGATCCGGTCAAGGGTGTTTCCGCGCTCTCGCGCGCGGGTGTGACCTTCACTCAACAGCAGAAGGACCAGATCGCAGCAATGGTCGAGGCGGGGGACACCCTCGGCGCTCAGAGCCTGATCATGAAGGAAGTCGAGTCCCAGGTCGGTGGAGTTGCTGAGGCAACGAAGTCGCCGCTTGAGGCTCTTTCGACAGTTGCGGGGAATCTGAAGGAGTCGATTGGTCAGGCGCTTCTGCCTGCCATGAACACTCTCGTGAGCACCATTGGCCCCGCTCTGGACAGTTTGCAGGGTCCGTTGGCCGCTGTCGCTGGAGGGCTGGGTACTGCGCTCGCGACCGCGTTCAAGGCCCTGGCGCCGCTGCTGCCTCCTCTCGCTACTGCCCTGGCAAGTATCGCGACGGTCGCCGGCGGTGTGCTGACGCAGGCAATTTCGATCCTTGTGCCTGTTCTCCAGCCTGTGCTCTCAGTAATGGGGGAGTTGGCTACCCGTATCGGCCCAATTCTGACGCCTATTCTTGCGAAGGTTGGCGAGCTGCTGACTGCCGTGTTCGCTGCTGTGGTGCCGCTGATTGAGCCGCTCACTGAGGTAATTCTGGGCATCCTCGACGCCGCGTCTCCGATCCTGGGCGTTGTAGTTGATGCCCTCATCACTCTCGTCGGTGCACTCGCGCCCGTGTTGAGTTCCGTGGTCCTTCTCATTAAGCCTCTGGGCACGCTGATTGAGGTGCTGTTGCGGGCGATGATGCCGATCATTCAGCCGCTTCTGCCAGTTATTTCGGCACTTGCCGCAGTTATCGGTGACGTTCTTACGCGCGCCATCGGGTTGGTGATGACGGCGCTCGGCTTCTACATTCAGGGATGGTCGAAGCTCGCGCCGTTCGTACTCAACAACGTCGCTAAGCCTGTCGTGGGCTACTTCCTCGACATGGTGTCCAAGATTGTTGATGGTGCGGCGACGGCATTTAGTTGGGTTCCCGGCCTGGGTGACAAGCTCAAGGGTGCTGCTGACGCGATTCATGGGTTCCGTGATTCCGCGACTAAGGCGATTGGTGACGCCGCTAAGACTGTGAGTGCTGAGGGCGGGAAGATCGGGCGCGGACTGGTTGACCAGGGCGTCGCGATGATGTCCGACCCGTCGCAGCAGGCGAAACTGAACAAGGCTGGTGTCGGTGTTGGCCGTTCGCTTGCTGACGGTATGGCGACCGGAATCATTGCTGGCAAGTCAGGTGTAGATAAGTCAGCGTCTTACGTCATCAAGAGCGCTGAGACTTCCGCTCGTGTCGCTGCTGATTCGCATTCACCGTCGCTGCTTTTTGCTGCGATCGGAAAGGATCTCACCGACGGACTCGTGCAAGGCGTCCAGGATGGTGGCAAGGACGTTCGAAAGTCCCTGCATGAGGCGTTCTCTTCATGGTTTTCGGACACTGTTCAGAATCTGAAGGACAAACTGAAGGAAGCACGGGACGCCTTCAAGTCATTCAAGGATGATGTGTCCTCAGCCATTAGCGGCGGCATCTCATTCTCTGATGCTGCACCAAAGTTTGACGAGCAAGGCAAGCGGGTCGGTGGAACCTTCATCGAGGCATTGACGAAGCAGGCGGAACAGGCGCAGGCGTTCGCTGGCAAGGTTAAGGAACTGATTACTGCAGGTCTTTCACGCGAGGCACTAACTCAGGTGCTGGCGGCCGGTGTGACTGCAGGAACCAACATCGCGAACGAGTTGATCGCTGGGGGAGCGACGGCAATCTCCACGACTAAAACTCTCGTGGCCAGCACACAGAAAGCCGCTGATGATGTGGGCACGCTTGCTGCAACCAACTGGCTTGGTGCGGGCGTCACCTCGGCAAAGGAAACCCTTCGCGGCTTCATCACCGAGTTCGGCAAGGACGGAAAGTCCCGAGCCCGGCTCATGTCATTCATGGATTCCCTCGCGGAGTCAATGAATCGCACCGCCACAGTCACCGTGACCACAATTAACAAGGTTGTGAACCAGGCGATCGCTGGCTCAGGCATCCCTGGTCGCGCTTCCGGCGGACCGGTCATGGCGAACTCAACATATTGGGTCGGCGAAAAGGGCCCTGAGCTACTTGTCATGGGAAACCAGGGTGGGCAGATCATCCCCAACCATGCACTCTCATCTGTGAGTTCCTCAGCGGTAGCGGCTCAGGCCCCCGTGTCGGTGATGCTCGACTTGTCGATCGACGGGGAACCGATTCGGGCGATCGCGCGCGGTGAGATTGAAGGCGCGGATTCGAGCGCGTTGCAGTTGGTTCTCGCTGGGAGGCGTGCCTGATGAGTGTCACCTTGACGGCTGTCGCAAATAGCGCCAAGACCGCGTTCGATCTTCAGCTCGTGTCGACGGGTGGATACACGACTTTCACGATTTTGCGAATGATCAACGGTGGTTCCCAGATTGTGCGTGGGGCGAGCTCGGCCGCGTTGTCGTCTGGTGCGGCGTTCTTGCGTGATTTCGAGGCACCGCAGAACACGTCTGTGCAGTATGTCGCGCAGGTATCTGGGTCGGCTGGTACTGAGTCTTCACCTTTGGTGACGGCTACGGGGCAGATTGACTTCAAGTCGGATGTGATTTTCGATCTCACTCGCCCGTCGTCGCCGGTGCCGGTGTTTGTGGAGTCGCTTCCTGAGTTGTCATCTGATCTGGGCCGTGAGGTTGTGTGGGTTGCTGGGCGTGCTGATCCGGTGGTCATTATGGATGTTCGGCGGTCTCCGTCGGGTCAGTTGAATTTGCTCGCTGATTCGCTGGCGCAGCGGGATGCGATTTCGGCTGCTGTTGCTGGTGGAAACATTGTGTGCTTCTCTCCACGATTCCCGAGCGTGTCCGGGTTCACTGGTGTGACGTACTACTCGGTTGGGCAGATGCGGGAGCAGCGGCTTGTGGCTGCTGCTGATGAGCCTGGCCGCAGGATGGTTCTTGATATTCAGCAGGTCGCGCCGCCGCCGTCATCGTTTGTGCCTATCGACGCGACGACTTGGCAGCAGGTTGTGGATTCTGGTTTGTCTTGGGCGCAGGCGAATGCCGCTAAGACGTGGCAGTCGTTGGCGTACGGATGATCGCCGCATCCTCGAAGTTTCAGGAAACGCTGCACTACTCACATACGGGCCTTACTCGCATTGTTGCGGATGGTGTCGAGGTGGGTATCGCGTCAGGTTCCCTGAATCTTGATGCGAAAGCGAAGGTTCGGCGTACCGCATCGCTTCGGCTGGTTGAAGACCCGTTGGTTCCAGGACAGTTATCAGGCATTGACGCGGCCACTGAACTAGTCGTGCAGAAGGGTATTCGGTTCCTCGACCGCACCGTCGAGTACGTGACTGTCGGCACGCTCTATGTGCAGGAAACCTCGCGCGACCACGTGGGGCGCTGGGTCGATGTGTCGGCTTCTGATGCTGGCCAGAGGGTCGATGACTACCCGTTGACGACTTCTTACGCGCCTGCCGGTGTGACTGTCGTGAATGCGATCAAGGCTTTGATTGTTGAGGCTGTGGGCTCTTCTCCCACTTGGGTTGTGGATCCGACGCTTGCGCTCTCGCAGCTGACGGTTGACGGCCAGGTGTTCAAGGCTGGCACGGGTCGCTGGTCTGCTGTGAATGATCTCGCGTCGGCTCTGGGTGCCGTCGTGTTTCCCGACGCCTTGGGCCGTTGGGTCATTCGGTCATTGACTCCGACCGTGGCGCCTGTGTCTGAGGTGTCCTCTGGCGGTGGCGGTGTGTTGGTGAAGGCTGCATTGAAGGCTTCACGACGTGACACGTTCAACGCTGTCACCGTGGAATGGGGCACACCAGATGTTGCTGGGGGTGTGGTGACTGTGACGGATGATGATCCTTCGAGCCCGACTTACTGGCTCGGGCCATGGGGGAAGAAGCCCCGCCCGGCGGAGAAACTGGATGTGACAACTGAGTCGGCGGCTGTCGCTGCTGCCACTGCTCGCCTTGCTGAATACAAGGGTGCTCAGGCGGGTATTTCGTTTGAGGCGGTCTACAACCCGCTTCTTGAGCCGGACGATGCAGTCGGTGTGACGTTGCCTGGCAGGGCTCGAGAGGTGCACGTCTTGGATCGAATTTCTCTGCCTTTGGTCGGTGGCGTCATGTCTGCGGATACGCGCATTGTGAGTGCTTCGTGAGTGGGCGGGCTACGGCTGCGGCTGTTGTTCAGGCGGTTTTGGAGTCCCGCGATCTGGGTGTTTCTGTGTCGGTTGGGACCGTAACGGCTTGGTCCACTCCGAAGGCAACGGTGTCCTTGGCTGGTGTTTCGGTTCCTGGCGTGCGTGTGGTGAAGCAGGCTCGTGCGGATATTGCCGTGGGCGTTCTCGTGCTGGTTGTTGTTGTTGGTTCTGTTGCCGTTGTTATCGGCACACTTTCATAGGGGATTCTTCATGCCGCAGATTTACAAGGGTTTCACGATTCCGGCCTATGCCGATGCTGCGAATGGTCCGGCGAATTTCGCGTCGTTTGCTGATTCTTGCTCTCCGCTGGCTATCTCGATCTCCTCTCAGACGGCCTCGTATACGTTGGCTCTGGCTGATGCTGGTACGCAGGTGGAGTTCAATTCGGCTTCGGCTGGTGTGTTTACGGTGCCGACTGATGCGTCTGTGGCTTTCCCGGTGGGTTCGACGATTCTGTTGGTGCAGGCTG
>JBJSWO010000117.1:0-14532 GCA_046085905.1 Actinomycetes bacterium
CTCAGTGCGGGTGATGACCGCGGTGCCGCCCACGCTCTCGACGAGCTCGCTCTCAGTGAGCTCCGCGGTCACGCCGACATTCCGCTTGCGACGACCTGCGGCGTAGGAGAAGGCGAAGAACACCATCGCGAGTGTCAGTGCCAGCATCGATGCGTAGATCGCGCTGTTACTGGTCTGGGCGAGCTCTGCGGGGCTCATGGGTTCTCCTTGCCGACAAGGTTCTCGGTGATCATCTGGATATCTCCGCTCACATCTTGGCCCTCGGCGCGATTGAGTCCGGCGATCTCGACCACCGTACTGCCATCGGCTCCGGTGCTCACCTTGAGCCAGACGCGGCGACGCCGCACGAAGAGGGAGAGCATCAGGCCGGTGAGGGCGAGCGCGGAGGCGATGAGCGCGAGTTCCTTTCCCGGATCGAAGGCGATCTGGAAGGAAGCCCAGCGCTCGTACCCCACGAGCGAGATGGAGCCCGCGCCGCCGGGCAGGGTCCAGGTCTGGCCCGGCAGGAGAGCCGGCACTCGACCCAGCTGGGTCATATTCGTCTTGTCGAGCTTGTACACGCTCTGCGGAACCCCTGAGTCCATGCCGGGGTCGCCCGTCCAGGCAGCGAGGTAGCTGGCCGGGAAGTCGGGAGCCGGGAACGCCGAGACGATTGATCCGGGCTGCAGGGTCGGGTAGAACACGACATCGAAACCGAGTTGCGGACTCGCATCCGGAAGCTTGATGACGCCGGTCGACGTGAAGTTGCCGTCCTGCGGGAGGGTGACCACCGTGTCGTCGTAGACGACCTCGCCGGTCGAGTCGCGCACGACGAAACGCGGTGCGTAACCGTGTCCGACCAGGAAGACCTTCGCCCCGTCGACCTCGAGGGGGTAGTTCACCTCGATTCGTGCCCTTTCGGGCGCCGAGTCCGGGCTGGCCTTGTAGTCGACATCGGCCTCGAAGAGCTGGGGGGATCCGCGCTGCGCTACCGACCTGTCGAATTCGACACGGAAGTTGGTGAGCGTGAAGCTAAATGGCGGCAGCTTGGCCGGGTCGGCGAATCGACCGCCTCCCCAGACGTCGTACTGGGTGAGCGTGTCGGAGAAGCCATCGCCGTCCTTGACGATGACGTTGCCCTTCCAGCCGAAGAGGCCGCCGATCGCGACACCGACGAGGATCAGGATCAACGCGAGATGGAAGAGAAGATTGCCTGTCTCGCGAAGATAGCCCTTCTCCGCGCTGACCCACTGAGTGCCCGACGTCTCACCGCGCAGCACATGCCACCGGCGCGCACGCAGGAATTCGGCGGCACGATCAATGGCGGCGGCGTCCGCACCCTCGAGAATCGCATGCGACTGCATTCGTGACAGATTCCGCGGGGCAGCGGGCGGAGGCGTGCGCATGGCGCGCCAGTGCGCGGCAGCGCGGGGCAGCACGCAGCCGATGAGCGAGATGAACAGCAGGATGTAGATGGCAGAGAACCACGGCGAGGAGTAGACCTCGAAGAAGCCCAGGCGATCGAGGATCGGACCCCAGGTCGGAGAGTCGGCGATCCACTCCTTCGTCTTCAGCGGATTCGTGCCTCGCTGCGGGAAGATCGACCCGGGGATGCTCGCCACGGCGAGGAGGAATAGCAGGATCAGTGCGGTGCGCATGCTCGTGAACTGGCGCCAGATCCATCGGAACCAACCGCCGGTGCTCAGCGGGGGCAGTTGCTCGGTCATGAGCGGACCTCACTCATAGTGCGGTCTCGAATGCGGGAAGGCTCACGCGCAGCCAGATGGTGAAGTCGTTCCAGATCCCGGTGAGCATGAGTACTCCCAGGATAAGCAGGAGCGCGCCGCCAACGCGCATCACGATCGCGTAGTGGGACTTCACCCAGCCAATCGCTCGCATGGAGCGGCTGAAGGCGAGCCCGAGCAGCACGAAGGGAAGGCCCAGCCCCAGGCAGTAGACGAAGGAGAGGAGTGCGCCGCGAGCGGCACTGGCCTCGGTGAACGCGAGGCTCTGAACGGCGGCAAGCGTCGGACCGATGCAGGGGCTCCAGCCGAGGCCGAACACCAGGCCGAGAAGCGGCGCGCCGGCCACCCCCCACTTCGGGATCACGTGTACGCGTCGCTCGCGCTGGAGTGCGGGAATCAGGCCCATGAACGCGAGTCCCATCAGGATCAGCAGCACGCCCAGGACGCGGTCGATCACCGCTTGGTACTCGAGAAGCCGCGCGCCAATGCTGCCGAAGAGCACCCCGTAGGAGACGAAGACGATGCTGAAGCCGAGGACGAACAGGATGCTGCCAAGAAGCACGCGACCGCGGCTTCGCCCCTGCTCCCCCAGTTCGGCCCCGGTGAGGCCCGTGACGTAGGAGATGTAGCCCGGGGCGAGGGGCAGGACGCAAGGGCTCACGAACGCGATAATGCCTGCGAGGAAGGCAATCGGCAGTGCGAGGAGCAGCGAGCCCGAGGTGATGACGTCAGTCACCGGTGCTCGCCGTGGTCGTGCGGGCGGCGTCGATCATGCCGAGGAGAGTCGACTCACTGACCTTTCCCAGCGCACGCGCGGCAACTCGACCCTGGGCATCGATGACGATGGTCGACGGGATCGCCTGCGGCGGAAGAGTGTCACTGAAGCGAAGCTGCAATGCCCCGTCGCGATCGATCACATTCGGATACGTGATGCCGAACCTGCGAATGAAGGACAGCGCCGCGGGGTCGGAATCACGGGTGTCGAGACCGACAAACGCGACGCCGTTGTCCTGCTCAGCGAGCCAGACCTTCTCCAGGATGGGCGCCTCTGCGCGACACGGGGCGCACCAGGAGGCCCAGACATTGAGAACGGTGATCGTGCCCCGAAGGTCGGCGAGACGAAATTCCTTGCCATCTAGGGTCGTGCCCGCGATGTCAGGTGCCGGCTGGCGCCGGGATTCGTCGATCACGACGAGGGAGCCATCGCCGGCCACGAATCCGGAGCCCGTCTCAGCAGTCGAGCTTCCGCAGGCAGTGAGCATGAGCGTGGCAATGCCTGCGACGATCACGGGCAATGCGCGGCTGCGGAACATCTATGCTCCGGCGATCTTGCTTGCCTTGACGAGCAGGTCGCGAGAGGGCTCGGTGTAGGAGATCGCGACCAGGTCATCACCTGAGTACTCGAGCGACGTGATCGAAGCGAGGGTGCACTGCCGACTTCGTGGGTCGTGCCACAGGCGACGCTGCTCGGCCGCGAGGCGAGCAATCCAGATCGGCAGCTGATGGCTGACCAGCACGGCCTCATGGCCTCGAGCCTGCTCACGTGCAGCGTCGATGCCGGCATGCATCCGAGCGGCCACGACGTCATAAGGCTCGCCCCACGAGGGCTTGAACGGATTCCACAGGTGACGCCAGGTGCGCGGCTGCTTGAGCACGCCGTCACCAACGCTCACGCGCTGGCCCTCGAAGATGTTCTCGGCCTCGATGAGATTCACGTCGATGCCGATCTCGACCCCGTGGGCCGCCGCCATCGGAGCGGCCGTCTGCTGCGCGCGCTCCATCGGGGACGAGATCACCGCGGTGATGTCGTTGCCGGCAAGAGCAGCCGCGGCCCGGGCGGCCATCTCATGACCGAGATCCGACAGCACGTACCCGGGGAGGCGGCCGTAGAGAACGCCCTCGGGATTGAAGACTTCTCCGTGCCGCAGCAGGTGCACGACGGTGCGGGTCATTACGTGACCTTGCGACGCGCAGCCGGACGGCGACGACTCGGACGCCAGGTGCCCTCACCGGACTCCAGGGCCGCGGCGCGCAGGATCTCGCCGTGCGCGGCCAGCGCCTCGACGAGGGCATGAGTGGTGCTCGTGTCGGCCATGACATCGACGCGCAAGCCGTGCTCCTCGGCCGTCTTCGCCGTCTGCGGACCGATGCACGCGACCACGGTCGAGTGATGCGGCTTGCCGGCGATGCCGACCAGATTGCGAACCGTGCTGCTCGAGGTGAACAGGACGGCGTCGAAACCACCGGTCTTGATGGCCTCGCGGGTCTCGGCGGGCGGCGGTGCAGCGCGAACGGTGCGGTACGCGGTGACGTCCTCGACCTCCCAGCCGAGCTCGTTGAGACCGGCCACCAGGGTGTCGGTCGCGATATCGGCGCGCGGCAGGAATACCCGGTTGATCGGGTCGGTGAGCGAGTCGTACGGCGGCCACTCCTCGAGCAGTGCGCTCGTGGTCTGGTCGGTCGGCGGAATGAGATCGGGACGCACGCCGAATTCGACGAGGGCATCGACGGTGGCCTGGCCCACGGCCGCGACCTTCAGGCCTGAGAAGGAGCGAGCATCGAGGCCGTACTCCTGCAGCTTCTCGCGAATCGCGCGCACGGCGTTGACCGAGGTGAAGCCGATCCATTCGAAGCGTCCGTCGACGAGTCCGTGGACCGCACGGTCAATCTGCTGCGGGGTGCGAGGCGGCTCGACCGAGATCGTGGCAACCTCCATCGGGACCGCGCCGTGGCGACGGAGCATGGACATGATCGGCGAGGCGTTCTCCTGGGTGCGGGGAATGAGCACGCGCCAGCCGAACAGTGCCTTGACCTCGAACCAGTCGAGCTTGTCGCGCTGGGCGACGACCTCGCCGACGACGACAACGCCCGGGCCGGCCTGCTTCGCCGACTTCACGATCGCCGCAATGTCGCCAAGGGTGCCGACGATCGTGCGCTGATCGACCGTGGTGCCGCGACGCGTGATCGCGATCGGCGTGCGGGGGTCGGCCTCGGCTCCGAGCAGCTTCGCCGCGATCTCGACAGCCTGATCGGCACCTTCGAGGAACACGTGGGTGACGCGAGGATTGGTCAGCTCGGCCCAGATCAGATCCGTGTCGTTGGCATCGACCACGCGAATCTGGCGAGTTCGACCGCCGGTGAGACCGAAGCCTGCATACGCCGGCACGCCGGTGATGTCGCTGACGCCGGGGGCAACCTCGAAGGCCACCTTGGCCTTGCGCAGTGCGCCGGCCTCATGCAGCAAGGTGCCGTCGACCACGGGATCGCCTGCGATGAGGCGCACGGTGCGCTTGCCCTCCTTCGCCGCATCGATGACGAGCTTCGCGCGCTCGGCGTGCTCGAGCGGAAGACCGCTGGCACTGACCGCAATGATGACCTCGGCCTCAGGAGAGGCATGCACTGCAGCGACCTCGGCCGCATCGGCGTCGACGACTATGTACTCGGCATCGCGGAGCAGCGCCGCAGCGCGGAGAGTCAGCAGATCGGGATCACCCGGACCGGCGGCAACGAGCGCAACCGGGCCGTTGGGCTTCTTGCGTGCCTTCGTCGTGGTCACCGTGGTGTCTCCTGACGTTGATGTCTTCTGAGTAGTTCGTGGGCTCATGCGTGCAGTGCTTCCTCGTAGCCTCGCGGCGTGTGCGGATAACCGGCGGGCGAGTTGGCCTGGTCTGCGGGCGGCTCCTCGCCGCGGCGTTGCTCGTGGAAGGCCAGGATCTGCAACTCGACGGCGAGGTCGACCTTGCGCACTTCGACTTCGTCGGGCACGGCGAGAACGACCGGCGCGAAGTTGAGGATGCTGCGAATTCCGGAGGCCACGAGTCGATCGCAGACATCCTGCGCGACCTCGCCAGGTGTCGCGATGACTCCGATGGAAGCGTGTCGATCACTCACGACGGATTCGAGATCCGACAGTGGTGAGACCAGGAGGGACTGCTCGCCCACTCGAATCGTGGTGCCCACGACATCGGGGTGCGTGTCGATGATGCCTACAACCTCGAAGCCGCGCGAGGCGAAACCGCGGTAGGCCACGAGAGCATTGCCGAGGTTGCCGAGACCCACGATGACGACGCCCCACGGAGTGCTGAGGCCGAGCTCACGACTGATGTGGTAGCTGAGGTAGGCGACGTCGTATCCGACACCGCGAGTGCCGTACGAGCCCAGATGCGAGAGATCCTTGCGCAGCTTGGCGGGGGTCACGCCGCAATTGCGGGCCAGCTCATCGGAGGAGACGGTGGTGACGCCGGAGTCACTCAGTGACTTCAGAACGCGGTGGTAGATCGGCAGTCGGGCGACGGTGGCATCGGGAATACCGCGCGTCCGGGCTGCGGACAGCGACGAGGCGGAAGTCGACACGGGGCTCCAGTGCGGAAGGGATGAGCACCTGGTGATGGGGAAGCTCGATACCCAAGGTTAGAGAGATGTGCACGAAGGCACAAAGTTGAGCGGTCGATTACGTCCGATTATCGGTTAGCAAGCGGCGAAGACGCTCCTCATCCACGGTCCAGAAATCCACCGTGCGCCCGTCGACCTGCACCACCGGGATCTTCTCCCAGAACTCGTCATAGAGGACCGGATCGCCCAGGATCGAGACCTCTTCCCAGGCCAGGCCCAGATCGCCGCAGACTCGACTCACGACCTCGCGGGCGTCGTGGCATAGGTGACAGTCGGGCTTGCCGATCACGGTGATGCGCACTCAGGCCTCGGGCTGCCCGGCGCTCTCGACATCGCCATGGACATCGCGCAACCGGCCCTTGGCGACCTTGCCGGCAGCCGAGTGCGGCAACGAGTCGACGATGCGAATGATCGAAGGAGTCTTGAAACGCGCGAGACGAGTCGCGCAGAACGCCAGGACGTCATCCGCGGAGATCGGCATGCGGGGCACGACTAGGGCGAGGACGCCTTCACCCGTGACGTCATCGGGAACACCGAGCACCGCTACCTCGGCGACCTGTGGCATGGACTCGATGACGAGCTCGATCTCGCGCGGGTAGACATTGAAGCCGTTGACGAGAATCACCTCGCGTCGACGGTCGACCAGGTGAAGTGCGCCATCGGCGTCGACATAGGCGATGTCGCCGGAGCGGAACCAGCCGTGCGCATCTGGACCACCGGCACCATCGGGCCAGTAACCGCGGAACACCGAGGCACCGCGTACCCATACCTCGCCCGGGTCGCCGTCATCGACATCCTGTCCGGAGTCATCGACGAGGCGCACCTCGACACCCGGGACGGTCAGGCCGACCGAGCCAGGCCGCGGTTGGCCGTCGACGAGAGTGGTCGCCACGACCGGCGCGCACTCTGTCATGCCGTAACCCTCGAATACCTGCTTGCCGGTGAGTTCGGCGAATGACTCGAAGACCGCGGGCGGCAAAGGCGCGCCACCGCTGGAGAGCAGACGCACTCCGGCCAAGGCTTCGCGAAGGCCGGGAACGCGCAACCAGGCCTGGTACATCGCGGGCGCACCGGCGATCGTGGTGATCGACTCGGCCACCACCAGGTGCAAGGAGTCGACCGGATCGAAGCGATCGACGATCACCAACGTGGCACCCGCGGCAACGGAGAGGTTGAGGACGGTGTTGAGCCCGTACACGTGGAACATCGGGAGGACCGCGAGCACGACATCACCCGGGTGCACGGCGGCCGGCGAGTCGAGCGACAGCAACGACTCGGTATTCGCACGAAGTGCGCCATGCGTCAGCATCGCACCCTTCGGACGTCCGCTCGTGCCCGCGGTGAACAGGAGCAGGGCAAGTGAATCCCCGGAGGTCGAGACTTCCGCAAGAACGGCGGTGGTGTCGACAAGCTCCTGCCAGGCCGGCGAGCCGACGAGCACTACCTCGCATGAGTGCACGGCATCAACGGCGTCGTTCGCCACCAATACCGTCTGCTCCCCCGCGAGGAGCAGACGCACTCCGGCATCGGACACGAGGACAGCGACCTCAGGTGCGGTGTAGGCGGGATTCATCGGCACGACGCACAGGCCGGCACGCAGTGCCCCATAGAACGCGACGACGTAGTCAGCGGAGTTGCCCAGAAGCATGCCCACGCGATCGCCCGCGTGCAGGCCATGACGCACCAGCCCCGCCGCGAATCGGGTGACCCGCGCATCAAGATCGGACCACGTCAGCCGAGTGGGGCCATCGACCAGCGCGCAGCCGTGCGGATCACGAGCCGCAGACTCACGGAGGTATTCGGAGATGTTCGCGTTGCCGCGGGGATGACCGAGCACGGTTACTCCTTTGCTCCTCGTGATCACGAGGGCACCCGACGCCCCCACCCCAGTTTGTCACAGTCCCCTCCTGCCTCAGGGGCGTCACTGGGTAGCCTGGTCAGCATGACCAGCGATGGCGGAGTCCTCGGCTCGTATCGTCGAGCCGGGCAGGCCTCGGCAGCTGCCGCCAATCTCGAATCGGCGCATCTGAGCGCTCCTGGCGCGAACTCCGCCGCCTTTTTCGACGTCGACAACACCATCATGCGCGGCTCCAGCCTGTTCCACATCGCGCTCGGACTCGCACGTCGCAACTACTTCAGTGCATCGGAGATCGCGGGCTTTGCCGTCAAGCAGGTCAAGTTCGTGATGACCGGCTCCGAGGATCTCGAGGACATGGCCTCGGCCACCGAGGCCGGGCTCTCCTTCATCCAGGGTCGCAGTGTCGACGAGCTCGTGGCCCTGGGCGAGGAGATCTTCGACGAGATCCTGATCGACAAGCTGATCCCGGGAACGCTGGCCCTGGCCCAGTCGCATCTCGATGCGGGCCAGCAGGTGTGGCTGGTCACCGCGACTCCAGTCGAGCTTGCCACGCTGATCGCCACGCGCCTCGGCCTGACCGGAGCGCTCGGCACGGTGTCCGAGGTCAAGGATGGCGTCTACACCGGTCATCTCGACGGTGCGCCCCTGCACGGGCTCGCCAAGGCAGAGGCCATCCGCGCGCTCGCACAGCGCGAGGGCTTCGATCTCGCCGCCTGCTCCGCGTACTCGGATTCTTCGAATGACATCCCGATGCTCAGCGCAGTCGGCAACCCGGTTGCAGTGAACCCTGACTCGTCCCTTCGCGATCACGCGCGCGAGAACGACTGGCCCATTCGTGACTTCCGCAAGCGTGAGCAGTTCAAGCAGTTCATCATCCCCGCCGCTTCCGGAGTCGGTGGCTACGCGGCCGGAGTGGGAGCGGGCCTGGTGCTCGGCTATCTCATCGGTCGCGCACGCAAGCGCTGAGTCGCTCCCCCCTCAGCCGAAGACCGGTCAATGGTCTTCGTCTTCCGGGGCTCGCTTGGCTCACTCCTCAGCCGAAGACGGAATTCCGCTTCACCAGCAGGTCATAGATCGTGGTCTGGATCGTCTCGCGCACCTGATCGGTCAGGTTGAACACCAGCATCGGATCGTCAGCCGCGTTCTCGGGGTAGTCATCAGTGGGGATCGGCTCGCAGAAGTGGATCATCCACTTGCTCGGCAGCGGCACCAGACCAAGCGGCCCCAGCCACGGGAAGGTCGGGGTGATCGGGAAGTAAGGGAAGCCCAGCAGCCTCGCGAGACCCTTCGCATTACCGATCATTGGGTAGGTCTCCTCCGCCCCGATGACGGCGGTCGGGATGATCGGCGTGCGGGTGCGCAGCGCTGCCGCCACGAAGCCGCCGCGACCGAAGCGCTGCAGCTTGTAGCGCTCACTGAATGGCTTGCCCGTTCCCTTGAAGCCCTCGGGCCATACCCCGACGATCTTGCCGGAGGTCAGCAGCCGCTCGGCATCGGGCTGGCAGGCCAGGGTGTGCCCGGCCTTTCGGGCGAGCTCGCCGACGAATGGCGTCTCGAACACGAGGTTCGCCGCGAGCATGCGCAGGTGGCGGCGGTCCGGGTGATCATCGAGCAGCGCCACCTGGGTCATGAGCGCATCCAGGGCGATCGTGCCCGAGTGGTTGCCGACCACGAGCGCGCCGCCGACATCAGGAACGTTCTCCATGCCGCTGGCCTCGACTCGGAACCACTTTCGATAGAGCGGCCGCAGTGCCTGCATCAGCACCTTGTCGGTGAGCTCGGGATCGAAGCCGAAGTCATCGATCTCGTAGTTGCCGGAGAGTCGATCGGAGATGAACTGACCGAGATCGCGATCGTCGTGGATCTGCTCATCGTGAATGACCTCATGCGGCTGAGGCCCCGTATTGCCGACCAGTCGTGCGGCCTTTGACGGTGAGAGGGAGTCGTCAGGCATTGGGCACCTCCGCGAGCGCTGACTCGTCACGATGTGCGAAGTCCGCGAAGGCCTCCGGCGTGGAGTAGTCGAGTCGATGCTCGAAGGTCTCGGCATAGGCGCTGGTGTCGAGCACTCGGCCGTAGGTCATGAACCGAATCTGCTCCGGGGAGAAGTCGACAACACCGGTGCGGCTGAGATTGCGGCCGATCGTCGAAAACATGAACTGCGGGACGGACAGCTGCTTCTTTCCCATCCGGCGGATGGACTGCGACAACGTGATGACGCCGTCACCTGCGACGTTGTAAGTGCCGGCCTTGCGTGCGTGCACGGCATTCTGCAGTGCCGCGAGACCGTCGTCCTCATGAACGAACTGGAGTCGTGCATCGAAGCCCATGACCGTGGGGATGACGGGGAGTCCGTAGTAAGAGGTCATCGGAGTGCGCACGACCGGTCCGATGAAGTTCGCGAGGCGGAGCGTGGTGACGCACACGTCAGGGCGGCGCCTCGAGAAGCTGCGCACGTAGCCCTCGACCTCGACGGAGTCCTTCGCCCATCCGGAGGTCGGGGTATGCCGCGGCTCGGTGTCCTCGGTGAACATCGCGGGGTCCTTGGGACCGCATCCGTAGACCGAGGAGGTCGACTTCACGACGAAGGAGGCGACGCTCGGGGTCTTCTGGCAGGCGGCCAGAAGCTGCATCGTGCCGATGACGTTGATCTCCTTCATCGCCGAGCGACCACCGGCCTGGCGTGGCGTCGCGAGGACTCCCATGTGCACGACGGTGTCGACCTCGGCCTCACCGAGGACCTTGGCGATGACGGGGCTGCGGATGTCTGCCCGCACGAAGTCGACGCCGGGCAGGGCCATCGTGGGGGCTACGACATCAACGCCGATGACCCGAGCAATGCCCGGGTCGTCGGCGAGGAGGGCGGCCAGCCTGCCGCCGAGGTACCGGGAGACACCGGTCACCAGGACTGTGCGCCCCACGAGACCTCCCCGGTAGTGCCTACTTCTTGTTGCGGCGCTGGACTCGAGTGCGACGCAGCAGCTTGCGGTGCTTCTTCTTAGCCATCCGCTTGCGGCGCTTCTTGATCACTGAGCCCATGAACAATCCTCACATGTATATCGGGTGATGAGATGACATCACCTGCGTTCGTCCCAGAAGCCTATCTGGGGGCGGATACGACCTCGAACTAGGCCGTCTCGATGAATGAATCGCGCAGGTAATCGTGCACGGCCTGCTCCGGGACGCGGAATGAGCGTCCGACGCGGACGGCAGGCAGGTCACCCCCATGGACCAGGCGGTACACGGTCATCTTCGACACGCGCATAACCGAGGCAACCTCGGCAACGGTCAGGAAGCGAACCTCTGAGAAGGCGCGCTCGGGGGTCGTGGACATCTTCACCGAACTCTCTGCATCGAATCGCACCAGTTCCCCTCCGGTGATCAACAATTCGACGACGTGGCGGAAGACTAGTGTCTCGTGGTGCGACAGTGAAAGTTGATTGGGAAATTGATGATGATTCCCACGTGGGCAGCGTTAATTACAGTGACGTAACTCGCTGCCGCTAACTGCCGGACAGCTCAATGCTTCGATCGCGCGCCGCCACCATGGCAGTGATCACGGCATCACGGACTCCTGAGTCATTCATGCTCGCGATTGCCGCAGCCGTCGTGCCATTAGGTGACGTGACATTCGCGCGCAGCACAGCGGGATCCTCATCGCTCGCAGCCATCAGCTCACCGGCGCCGAGGATGGTGTTGACCGCCATCAGCCGAGCATCGTCGGAACTGAGGCCGAGGTCGATGCCCGCGGCGATCATGGCCTCGGCGAGGTAGAACACGTACGCAGGGCCGCTTCCGGAAACTGCCGTGACGGCATCCTGGAGGCTCTCGGGTACCCGCACGACGATGCCGACCGATTCCATCAGCGAGGCAGCGAGATCGAGATCGGCGGGAGTGCAGGCAGAACCGGCACTGACTCCCGCGACCCCGCGATTGATCCGTGCCGGCGTATTCGGCATGACCCGCACCACCGCGGCACCTGGCAGGAGTTCCTCCATCACCGAGGTCGGGATCCCCGCGGCGATCGAGACCACCAGGACCCCCGCACGCAGGGATGGGGCCAGCTCAGCCAGCATCGCCCGGAAATCCTGGGGCTTGACCGCGAGGACCACGACATCGGCATCGCCCACGGCATCGGGCATCGAGGCGATGCGAACACCGAGCCGATCGGCAAGCTCTGCGGCGCGCTCCGGGCGCTTCTCCACGATGGTGACACTCGGGGTCGGAGTCAGGCGCGCGAGGAAGCCGGCAGCGAGGGTTTCGCCCATGACTCCGCCACCGAGGATGGCGATGCGCAGTGCGATCTCAGTCATTGGTCTCCCTCATCTCGAACGCAATGGAAATGCGAACCTTCTCCCCCGCATCCCGCAGGGACCGCTGCCTATTGTCGCCTCGGCCCAGGGGCAGGCAGAACTCATACTCGCCCGGCGCACGTCCGAGTCGAAGCGCCAGCGCCTGGAGGATCCCGATCAGGCGATCATCGGCTGTCGCGAATGCGGGCGACGGGGAGTCGCGAAGCAGCGCCTTCGCGCATCGCACATACGCCTTGTCGACCTCGATGGACGAGGGATAGAAGTCGCGCTCCCCCCGGCGGGCCACGCCCGACGAGAGCTGGATGCGCAACTCCTGGGCGCTTCGGCAGTCGGACTCCGTCTGCCGCAGGGCAGCCGTGCGAGCGAGCGCGGCCAGGCCGCGGAAGCCCGAGAGCCGCGCGGGCAGGCCGGCATCGAGCGGTGAGTCCTCCGTGCCGGTGAAAACCCAGCCGAGATCAGGAGTCATCGCCCAGGAGGCATCGGCGAGCGACTCGATCGGCAGGATGATCTCGCTGACCCCCTCGACTCCGGCTGACTGCAGGGCCACGCTCGCACGATGCAACTGATCGGCACTGAGGTTGCCTTCACTTCGCAGGGCGACCCAGTACCCCTCATCAGCGAGCGCCATCGCTACCTCGCATGCCTGCTCCAGCGAGCGAGCACGCGCCAGGAAGTCGAGCAGACCCACTTAGCGTCGCCCGGTCAGGGGGCAGGTCGGGTCAAGGAGATCCTGGATCAGCGGGCCATAGATGCGCACGACCTCTTCATCCGACGCGGAGGCCAACGGCTCGAGCCGGATGACGTAACGCGTGGCAGCCAGGCCGGCCAGGTGCGAGGAGATGAGCGAGACGCGCATGCGAGCATCCGGGACCCCGATGGTCGTCACCAGGGAGTCGACAAGCGAGAGGTGCATGAACTCCGCGACAGTGCGCGCGCTCTTCTCGATGCGCGGTGATGCCTGCACGACACCACTGACATCACTGCGCACGCGATCCTCGGACATCATGGTGAGGGCGAGTCGAACGATGCGCTCGCCCATGCCATCGAGCCCCTGTGCGAAGAGTGCAGGGATTGCCTGAGCCGGATTCACGGGCAGCTGCATCGCTGCGGCGAAGAGCTGCTCCTTGTTGTCGAATAGCGACTTCACCACCGCCGGTGCGACTCCTGCGGCCACCGCTACGGACTTCACTGTCGTGGAGGCGTACCCGCGCGAGGCGAAGGCCAGGCGTGCGGCATCGAGAATCGGGCCGCGCGGATCCTTCACCATGCCTGCAGCGTACTAACGAAGCGCATCGAACGGCTGACGTGCGAAGGCGAGAGCCTCGGCAAGGTCAGCGACGCGTTCCTCACGAGTGGAGCAGCCGCGAGTGGAGACCTCGACGACAATCGCTCCTGCGAATCCCTCGACGGCCAGATGATCGAGTACCTCCGACACCGGCTGGGTACCGCGACCGGGTACCAGGTGCTCGTCACGCGCCGAATCAGTGCCGTCCGCGAGGTGAATATGCGAGAGGCGACTTCCGAGGTCGTGTGCCATCAGAAGCGGGTCGGTACGCGAGACAGCAGTGTGGGAGAAATCGAGGGTCGTGTGCGGATAGTCGTCATCGCGTACATCCCAACTGGGGGCGTAGGCCGCCAATTCGCGACTCGCCGCGCGCCACGGGTACATGTTCTCGACGGCGAAGCGCACGTCTGTCTCATCGGACATCCGCTGCAGCCCGGTGACGAACTCACGGGCGTAACCACGCTGCCAGCGGAACGGTGGATGCACGACCACTGTGCCGGCACCCAGGAGCTCGGCAACTTCCTTCGCTCGTTGCAGCTTGCCCCAGGGCTCGGTGCCCCACACGCGCTGGGTCACCAGCAGGCACGGAGCGTGGATGGAGATCACCGGCACTTGATAGTGATCGACGAGTGCGCGCAATGCCGAGGAATCCTGGCTGGTGGCATCGGTACCCACCATGACCTCGACTCCGTCGTAGCCGAGTACTGCAGCGATCTCGAATGCGGCTGCCGTCGACTCAGGGAACACCGAGGAGCTCGAGAGTCCGACCAGGGGACGAACCATCACGCCCTGCGCCAGCGATCCGTGATGAGCACTGCGAACCACACGAGCACCGCGCCGGCGAGACCGCTGCTGATGGCCACGATCGTGTACTTCTCGGGAGCCAGCGTGAGAGCGAAGAAGTTCGAGAACCAAGGGATGAAGAGGGCGCCGAGGAACAGCACGATCATCAGGGCCATA
>JBJSWO010000118.1:0-7600 GCA_046085905.1 Actinomycetes bacterium
TCAGGAACGGTGTACGCCGCGGAGCCGGAATCGACCCAGGCGACAACTGCCGGGAAGCGGCCGGTCAGGTTGCACACGTTGACCGAGCCGGTGGTGCAGGAGGCATAGGAATCCTTGAGCCAGCCCTGCACGGTCTGGAAGCCGGTCGCACCCGCGGTGCCGTCGACCATCTGAATGCCGAGCAGCGGGTTCGACGGTGCCCAGAAGTACCAGTAGGAGCGGTCGACGCCGAGGCGCTGGTTGTCGAGGTAGGTGTCGGCGACCCAGTTGGCTGCCTGCGCGCCATCAATGGTCACGTGCGGGTTGCCGCCGCCGGGACCCGCGATGCCGTAGTTGACCTCGGTATCCCAGAGCGGCTTGGCCGGCGCGCCGACCTTCTTGATGTCGTTGTTGACCGTGGCGATCAGCTGCGCGCGGGTTGCCGGGGTGCCCGGGCCTGCGGGGTAGGTGTGCACGGCGTAGGCATCGACCGGCCAGCCGACCTTCTTGAGTTCCTTCATGTAGGCCGGGAAGAACTTGTTGTACGCGCTGGTCAGGCGAACGGTGCTGCTCGCTGCGACCACCTTGGCAGTCGGATCACCGGCCTTGATGATCTTGTAGGCCTCCTTGGTCAGCTGCGCCATCTGCTTGGGCGTGCCCTGCCAGAAGGTGGAGAGGTTCGCCTCATTCCAGATCTGGTACGACTCGATCGAGGCGCCGTAGCGCTGCACGACTGCCTTCACCCAGGCCTTCCAGTCGGCCATCTTCGGCATCGACGCGGCGCCCTTGTTCGGGTAGGTGCCCTGCTTCTTGTTCGTGGCCGACCAGGTCGGGGTGCCGCCGAGGACGTAGAGGATCTGGGCCCCCTGCTGGTTGGCGTTGCCGATCGAGGCATCGAGGCCGTTCCACCAGAACTTGCCCTTCGCCTGGTTGACCTGGCCCCAGGCGACGCCCGAATCCCACAGGCGGATGGCGCCGTAGGAGGTGTTCGGGTCGGTGCCGGTCGAAATGCCCGGAATGTGCAGGCCGAAGTCGGTAGCCGGCACGGGGTCGGCGGCCATGGCAGGTGCGGCGATGCCGACCATTCCCAGGCCGAGGGACACGCTGGCAACGGCGGCTATGAGCGCACGACGCATGAAGGGACCTCTCGAGGTAAGAGTGGGCGCCGAGGGGCGCTCGCAGGAGTTTTCAGGGTATCCCAGGCATAGAGGAGTACCCCTGATTGAAAGGCGTGAGATCAGGTGAACCCTGCGTAAAGGTTCTGCCCGTTATGGGCGGATTTCCGGGGTCGCGTCGGAGTGCGGTGCCCGACTTCTGCCGGCTATCGCTTCCGGAGCACGTACAGGCTCTGGCCGTCGGTCTCCTGGCCGTACTCGAATCGACTGACCGCCAGTCGGGCCGCGTTCACGTGATCCTCGAAGTGCCAGCGGGCGAAGCGCGTGCAATGCAGGCGGCCCTTCCAGTCGAGGGGGCCGTACCCCTCCGGGTTCTCCTCCCAGGCCGGGACGTCCTCCTCGACGAACGCGGTCACGAAGGCCTTGCCGCCGGGGGCCAGGGCCTCATGGATCAGCCGCAGATAGGCGGGGGTGTCCTCGTCATTCATGTGGGAGAAGACTGAGTACGCATAGAAGACGTCAACCGAGCCCGGCTCGGCGGCCAGGGTGCGCTCGGGGGAGCCATCGGGGTTGTAGCGCTCATTGCTGACGTTGACCAGGGTGAAGCGGAAACCGGGGGCGGTCAGGTTCTCCTGCGCCCAGCCGAGCACCTCGGGCTGGATGTCAACACCGTGATAATCGGCCACGCGGCCGAAGTGCTCGCGCACGCCCACGGCCAGACGCCCCGCGCCGCAGCCCCAGTCGTAGAGGCTCGACTCGGCGGTCAGGCCCGCGTACTTCTCCATGCGCTTGACGTCCTTCACGGCTGTCTTGACGAATGCGGCATCGTTCTTGAAGTGCTCACCGCCCATGCGGTACTTGCCGGGCGGCAGTGCGTTCTTCGAGGACTTCTTCCGATTCAGCATGGCGCCCAGACTACGCTGCCATCCGTGGATGAACTGTCACGACTGCGCGCTGAACTCGATGTGATCGATTCGGAGATCGTCACCGCGATCGGAGCCCGTCTTGCCAAGGCCCGCCAGATCGGGGCCGCCAAGGCGGCCATGGGCTCGGTCGTACGCGACCCCGCACGCGAGCGCATCGTCCTCGACGGCGTGCGCGCCCAGGCCGAAGCGATCGGTTCCAGTGCCGATCTCACCGAAGAGGTCTTCACGTTGCTGATTCACGGTGCGCTGCGCGTGCAGAATCACGATCCGTCGAACGACTGATCACAGGAAGCCGAGCTCGCCGGCCTTCTCCCACAGCTCGTCGCGCACGCTCGGGTGCGCCGCGTTCTCGATGATGTTCCGCGCCTGCTGCGCCTGCGAGTGACCGAAGCACGGGGCGATGCCATTCTCGGTCGCGACGAAGCTGTGCTGGAAGCTCGTGACAGGGTCATGCAGCAAGGGAACGATCGTCGACACGTCGGCCTTGGTATGCCACGAAGGCAGCGCGATGAACGACTGACCCTCGCGTGAGTGAAGCGAGCCGACGATGAAGTCGGTGGAACCGCCGAAGCCGGAGTAGATCTTTCCCTTGATACGACTGGCATTCGCCTGGTCGAGCAGGTCGACCTGCAGGGCGGCATTGACGCTCGTCATGCGCGCCTGGCGCGCGATCTCCGATGGAGCATTGGTGCGCTCGGTGCGCATCACGCGCACCCGCTTGTTCAGGTTCACCCAGTCGTAGAGCTCGTGCGAGCCGAAGAGGAACGAGGTCGTCAGCGGAATATCGGGATCAAGGCAACCGTGCTTGTGAAGGTTCAGCACGCCGTCACTGAACATCTCTGTCCAGATGCGCAGCCCGCGGCGATGGGTAAGTGCGGCGAGAACGGCGTCGGGCACCGCGCCGATACCCAGTTGCAGGGTCGACTCGTCCGACACCCGATCGGCGATGCGATGACCGATGTGCATCGATGTCTCGTCAATCGCGCCATCCGCATGCGTCGGCAGTGGCTCATCGACCTCCACCAGGTAATCGATCTCGTGCTCGTAGATCTGCGCATCGCCGTAGGTGTACGGCATCTGCCTGTTCGACTGCACGATCACCAGGCCGCCGAAGGCGCGCGCGGCCTCGATAGCCGCAGGAAGGATGTTCACCTCGGTTCCCAGGCTCACGGTGTCGTGCCGCTGCGGCGACGCATGAAGAAGCACGACATCGGGGCGAAGGTGATCGCGGAACATGACGGGCACCAGGCTGAGGCGGCACGGGATGTAATCGAGACGATCGCTTCCGCGCATGCCGGGGCCGACGAATGCGGTCTCATACCGCACTCCCTCGCGATCCGGGATCGGCTTCTGCGCATTGAGCATGTGCAGTCGGTACTCCGGCACCACGCGATCGAGTTCGCTCAGGATCACCGTCGGAGTCGCGAAGTTGCCGGACGCGACGACCCGAGGGTTGGCCGGCAGGCCTTCGAGGATTCCGCTGAGCTGTTCGAGGGTGATCTTTCGCATGCCTTCAGTCTTCCACCGCGCGAGCGCGCGCAACCTGGGCGAAGGTCCCGATGTGACAGAATTCAGGCATGTCGCATGAGGTCGCCTGGGGCGATACCAAGGTCTACGTCGCCGGTCACAACGGTCTCGTCGGATCCGCCATCGTCCGCGCACTCGAGGCCGCCGGTGCCGGCGAGATCATCGGCTGGTCGTCGAAGGAGCTCGATCTTCGCGATCGCGACGCCACCTTCGATGCCATCACCGAAGCGAAGCCCGACATCATCATCGACGCCGCGGCCAAGGTCGGCGGCATCATGGCGAACTCCACGTTCCCCGTCGAGTTCCTCCGCGACAACTCGATGATCCAGACGAATGTGATGGATGCAGCGCACGCGAACGACATCGATCGGCTGCTCTTCCTCGGCTCCTCGTGCATCTACCCGCGTCACGCTACGCAGCCGATCCGCGAGTCATCGCTGATGACCGGCCCGCTCGAGCCCACCAATCAGGCCTACGCGATGGCGAAGATCAGCGGCATCTACTACATCGAGGCACACCGCGAGCAGTACGGCCGACACTGGATCTCGGCGATGCCCACGAATCTTTACGGTCCGCGCGACAACTTCGACCTGCAGTCGTCGCACGTGCTGCCGGCGTTCATCCGCCGCTTCCACGAGGCGAAGGTTTCCGGTGCCTCCACCGTCACGGTGTGGGGCACCGGCGCACCTCGCCGCGAATTCCTGCATGTCGACGATCTCGCCAATGCCTGCCTGATGCTGCTCTCGAACTACGACTCAGGGCAGACCATCAACGTCGGCTGCGGCGAGGATCTCCCGATCAAGGAACTCGCCGAGACCGTCGCCGATGTCGTCGGCTTCACCGGCACCATCGAGTGGGATTCCTCCAAGCCCGATGGCATGCCGCGCAAGCTGCTCGACACCTCGCGCATCAACGCTCTCGGCTGGAAGCCGCAGATCTCCCTGCGCGACGGCCTCACCACGACCTACGCGTGGTACCTCGAGAACGTCGCCTGATCCGATGGCCGGTAGCCCTTCGATGGACGCAAGCGAGCCACGCCAGCTGTTCATCGCCGGGCGCAAGTCGGCTCTCATTCGCCTCACCTGCGCCGCCGGCATGCGCCCAGCACTTCTCGAAGTCCTCAATACCTATGCCGACTCCCTCGCCGATGAGCCCGGCACCGAGATGTTCATGGTGCATCTCGATCCTGACGACGAGAACAACGTGTGGCTCTACGAGACCTTCCTCGATGACAATGCGGCACTCGCACATCGCTCGACTGAGGGCTTCGCCAAGATGATGAATGACATGCCGCCCCTGCTTGAGGGCCCGCCTGCAATCCTGCGCATGGAGCCCCTGCGCATGTCCGTGCAAGAGTCCGTGCTCACCGAAGATTGGTCGCTGTAAACATGATTCTCGAAGTCGGCTTCATTCCCGTGCTCGAAGGCCGCAAGGCGGAGTTCGAGACCACTATCAATGCGGCGGTGGAGAACCTGCTCTCGAAGTCCGAGGGCTACCACGGCTTCACCTTTCATGGCTGGGGCGTCGAGCGTCCGAATGTCTACATGTTCAGCGTGAAGTGGGAGACCCTCGAACATCACACCGTGGGCTTTCGCGAGTCGGATCGCTTTACCGAATGGCGTGCGCTGATCGGCCCGTTCTTCGACGGCGCACCGCTCGTCGAGCACTTTGCGGTCTAGCTGAACGGCGGACGATCGTCGAGCTTGATGCTCGCCTTTCCTGCTGCTCGCCAGAGGCGCGCGGTCGCGTCGGTGTCCTCGTCGGTGACGAGATTGCCCATGACGCGCAGGGCGATCGTCATGAGGCCACGTGACCGCATGCCCACCGGCCCGAGAGTCGGAAGCAGCTTCGGGACAGTGAGCAGACCGGCAAGACGACGCGCGATCGAGAATGCCGTGCCGTAACGCGCCTGCAGGATCGGCGCCCACTGCGTGGTGTAGTCCATCCGCGAGTTCGGGATCGTGTCAGCGAGCACCTGCGCTGCAAGATGCCCTGTCTCCAGCCCGTAGTCAATTCCCTCGCCGTTCAGCGGGTTCACGCAGCCGGCCGCATCGCCGATGAGCATCCAGTTGGGGCCCGCAACACCGCTCACGGCGCCGCCCATCGGCAGCAGGGCCGACCAGGGGTCACGGATCTCGCCGGAGAGCTTCCAGGTCTCACGCTGCTGATCGGTGTAATGCGTGATGAGCTGACGAAGATTGATATCGGCCGGGCGCTTCTCTGTCGCCAGCGTGCCGACGCCGACATTCACGCTGCCATCGCCGAGCGGGAAGATCCAGCCGTAGCCGGAGAGGATCTCGTTCTTCGTTCCACGCAGCTCGAGGTGCGAGGAGATCCAGGGATCGTCACTGCGCTCGGATGTGATGTAGCCACGCGCGGCCACGCCATAGGCCGTACTGCGGTGCCATTCGCGCCCGAGCTTGCGCCCGAGCTGACTCTTGGCGCCATCGGCCACGATCAACCGGCGGCAGCGGATCTCCTGGGTGCTTCCGTCGCTGACCTTGAAGGTGACCGATCGGACCTGACCACCATCGAAGGCGACATCGACAGCGCGATAGCCCTCGAGGGGAGTCGCGCCGGAATCGAGCGCGACTTGGCGAATCTGGGTGTCGAGCAGGGTGCGCGGCGCGGCACTGCCGTGACTGGGCAGCGAGCCTCCGGGCCACGGGAGGTAGAGCTCCTGGCCGAAGCCCGCGGCGCGAAGGCCCCAATTGATCGTGCGGCCCTTCAACCAGGGCGAGAGTCCAAGAGCGTCGAGCTCGGCAATGGCGCGCGGGGTGAGGCCGTCACCGCAGGGCTTGTCGCGCGGGAAGGTTTCGGCATCGGCCAGCACCACATCGAGGCCGGCACGCGCTGACCACGCCGCGGCGGAGGATCCGGCTGGGCCGGCGCCGATGACGAGAACGTCAGTGTCTGTGACCGTGCCCATAGTGCCTCCATTCTCCTGGGGCATCGGAGTTTGGGCCAATCGGGTGATCGGGTTGAGTAGATTTCGCGCGTGATGAGTTCCCCCACCCCGAAGGTCGCCGGCTTCAGCGTGGTCACCTTGCTGGTGCTCGCCGTCGGCCAGTTCCTCGTCGGCCTCGACATGAGCGTCGCCTCCGTCGCACTGCCGAGCATCGGCCGCGAGTTCAACGTGGGCCTCGCCCCGCTGCAGTGGACAGTGATGGCCTACATGATCGCCGGAGCCGCGCTGTCGGTTCCCGTCGGAGCGCTCGGCGATGCCGTCGGTCGCCGCAAGATCTACCTGATCGGCCTGGTGCTCTTCGGTGCCGGCTCACTCGTCAGCGCGATGGCCACGGGTACCGGCACCCTCATCGCCGGACGTGCCATCGCCGGTGCCGGCTCGGCGGCCATGGCCACCCTCGCGCTCGCGATGCTCACCTCGTCCGTTGCCCATGACATGGTCACGAAGATCGTCGGACTCTGGACAGCCGTCGCGACTGCATCGTCGGCATTAGGCCCACTGATCGGCGGCCTGCTGGTCACCGCCTTCGGATGGCGAAGCGTGTTCGCGATCAACATCATCCCGATCATCGGCCTGGTGCTCTTCGTCCTCTTCAAGTTCAAGCTGCCCGAGACGCCGCGCGGCGGGCGCATCGACTGGCTCGGCGCCGGTCTGCTCACTGCCGCACTCGTTCTCGTGTGCACCGGTCTCTCGCAGGCAGAGTCGGAGAAGTTCTCCAGCCCGCAGGTGTGGGGCCCCGTCGCCGCCGGTCTTGTCGTGGTGCTCGTAATGGTGTTCCAGCAGAAGCGCTCGTCAGCACCGATGGTGCCGTGGAAGCTGCTCAAGGCGGCGCCCATCCCGGCGACGATCATCCTGCTCATCGTTCTCGGCATGACTCTCAGCGGTTCGATGATGCAGCAGAACCTGCTGCAGCAGAACATCCTTGGCTTCTCTCCTGCACTCGCCGGAGTCGTCGGCCTCGGTGCCTCGATCTTCTTCATCGGCTTCTCGCCGGCCTCGCCATTCATCGCCGAGCGCATCGGTCTGCGCGTCGTCTCGTTCATCGGACTGCTCCTCGCCGCTGTCGGCACCTTGATGCTCTCGGG
>JBJSWO010000119.1:0-15775 GCA_046085905.1 Actinomycetes bacterium
CAGGGTGGTCTTGCCGACGCCGTTCGGGCCGATCACGCCGACGATGCCGTTGCGCGGAAGGGTGAACGACAGGTTGTCGATCAGCACGCGATCGCCGAAGGCCTTGGTGAGGTTCTTCGCCTCGACCACGACAGCACCCAGACGCGGGCCCGGCGGGATCTGGATCTCCTCCATGTCGAGCTTGCGTGCCTTCTCGGCCTCGGCTGCCATCTCCTCGTAGCGATCAAGTCGAGCGCGGCTCTTGGTCTGACGGGCCTTGGCATTCGAGCGCACCCACTGCAGCTCGTCGGTCAGGCGCTTCTGGAGCTTGACGTCCTTCTGGCCCTCGACCTTCAGGCGAGCGGCCTTGGTCTCCAGGTACGTCGAGTAGTTGCCCTCGTAGGGGTATGCGCGACCGCGATCGAGCTCGAGGATCCACTGCGCGACATTGTCGAGGAAGTAGCGATCGTGAGTGATTGCGATGATGGTGCCCGGGTACTTCTCGAGATGCTGCTCGAGCCACTGCACGCTCTCGGCATCGAGATGGTTGGTGGGCTCATCGAGCAGCAGGAGATCCGGCTGGCGCAGCAGCAGCTGGCACAGGGCGACGCGGCGCTTCTCGCCGCCGGAAAGCACGCTGATGTCGGCGTCGCCGGGCGGGCAGCGCAGGGCGTCCATGGCCTGCTCGAGCTGGGCATCGAGATCCCAGGCGCCCAGGTGGTCGATCGACTCCTGCAGCTTGCCCATCTCGGCGAGCAGGGTGTCGTAGTCGGCGTCGGGCAGGGCGAGCTCCTCGGAGATCGCATTGAAGCGATCGACCATGGCCTTGGTCTCGGATACACCGTCCTGGATGTTCTCGAGCACTGACTTGGACTCATCGAGCTTGGGCTCCTGCAGCAGGATGCCGACGGTGTAGCCGTCCATCAGCTTGGCCTCGCCATTGGACACCTGGTCGAGGCCGGCCATGATCTTGATCAGGCTCGACTTGCCGGCACCGTTGGGGCCGACGACACCGATCTTCGCCCCCGGGAGGAACGAGAGGGTGACGTCGTCCAGGACGACCTTGTCGCCGTGCGCCTTGCGAGCCTTACTCAGGGTGTAGATGAACTCAGCCATGGGGGCGAGCCTACTGGGGCGCGGGATCTCCTCCGGAGAGCACCAAGCGCACCACGCGTTCGCCTGCGGGATCGATCACGATCGGCACGCCCCAGTCCTGCTGATGGATGTGACAGGCAGCATGGGCCTCGGGATCACCGCCGGTGTCATCGCAGGAGGCACCCTTGGCGGCCACGTGCAGCACGCCCTCGGCAGCCACTGCTTCGACGCGAATCTCGCGCACGAGATCGGAGGTCGTGCCGGCGCCTTCACCGATCAGGCCTGCGGGCGATGCGCTGACGACTAGCTGGGTCGACGGCCCGTAGCGGTCGTCGCGCTTCTCGCCCGGTGGCGGCTCGAAGATCACCTCGACGGTCACCACCCCCGGTGCCACCCGGATTGCCGGGCGACTCGTGCGCAGCCGCTCGCTCTCCACTCTCTCGCCTGCGGCGATGGGGATCGAGGTGAGTGCACCGGCCGCGGATTCCACCACCAGGAGCGTGGCGCTGTCGGGTAGGTAGACCACGTCACTCGGCTCTCGCAGATCGCGGGCGATCGTGGTCACCATCGCGGTCGAAGGGTCGTATCGCCGCACCGCGCCGTTGTAGGAATCGGCAATCACCAGTGAGCCATCAGGGAGAACCGCAGCGCCGAGCGGATGCTGGAGAAGGGCCTCGGAGGCCGGGCCATCGACATGACCGAAGTCGAAGAGACCATGCCCGATCGGGCTGCTGACGGCATCACCGTCGATGCGGCGAATGGCCGAGGTCTCGGAGTCGACGACCCAGAGCACCTGGCCATCGGCCATGACTCCCGACGGCTGGGCGAACCACGCCTGATCACGGGAACCGTCGACCAGGCCCTCGTTGGTGGTTCCGGCGAAAACCTCGACTGTCGAGGCGATCGGGTCGAAGGACCAGATGCGGTGCTCGCCCGCCATGGCCACGACGACGCGGCCTTCGTGCCAGGCGACGTCCCAGGGAGTGCTGAGTCGAGTGGCGTGGGCATCACCCTGCGAGGAATCGCCCTGCATCCACTGCTCACCCGTGCCCGCGACCGTGGTGACCGCACCGGTAGCCAGCACGATGCCGCGCAGCGCGTGATTGACGCTGTCGGCGACGACGAGGTCATAGCCGACCTGTGCTGCGACCTCGTCGGGAAGCCGGATGACGCCATACGGCTCGTTGAACTGAGCCACGTTGGCCGCACCGTCGAGAAACCCGCGACGCCCTGAGCCGATGGTGCGCACGATCGCATTCGGGTTCTTGGGGTCGGCGATCACCAGCCGGTGATTCGCGCTGTCACTGACGAGCAATGTGGCCTGATCGATCAGGGCGGCCTTGCCCGGCTGGCGGTAGATCGAGCGAGGCGGCGGAGGCGCGACGAAGACATCATCGCCTCGGATCAGGGTCCCGTCGGCCTCATGCACGCGCACCAGCTCGGCGATGGTCGCGTCAATCGCGTGCGCGTGGCCCTCGCCGGAGAACTGGGCCACTACGTCGCCGAGCGGATCGATGAGCACGAGTGTGGGCCAGGCTCGCACGCCGTAGCCGGACCACGTGGAGAGATTCGGGTCATTGAGCACGGGATGGTCGATGCCGTGCCGCTCGATCGCGGAGCGCACCGACTCCGGATTCTTCTCGTGCTCGAACTTCGGCGAGTGCACGCCGACCACCGTGAGCACGTCGGCGTACTTCTTCTCGATCGGTCGAAGCTCCGCGAGCACGTGATGGCAGTTGACGCAGCACAGGGTCCAGAAGTCGAGCAGGACGATGCGTCCGCGAAGATCCTCAAGACTCAGCCGCCGGCCTCCGGTACCGAACCAGGTGTCGCCGATGAGCGCGGGCGCGCTCACGAGAGCTGCCGGCGCGAGCTGATCACCCCGGTGTTGAAGCCGGCAAGGTGGAGCCCGCCGTTGAATCGCGCATGCTCGATCTTGACGCAGCGGTTCATCACGACATTCAGGCCGGCCTCGGATGCTCGCTCGGCAATGGCGTCGTCGCTGATGCCCAACTGCAGCCAGAGGGTCTTCGCGTGGGCGGCAATAGCCTCGTCGAGCACCTCGGGCAGGTCGGACGGCTTGCGGAAGACATCGACGATGTCGGGAGCGGCGGGAAGATCGGCGAGGCTCTTGTACGCCTTGTGCCCCAGCACGGTCTCCGACATCGGATTGACGAACCAGACGGTGTAATCGCTGCTCGAGAGCAGGTAGGTGCCGACGAAGTAGCTGGCGCGCGCCGGATTGTCCGATGCGCCGACGATCGCGATGGTCTTGGCGTCGCGCAGGATCGCGAGGCGCTCGAGTGCGCTCGGGGGTGTCCAGGTCATCGCGAGACTCCCGTCGCGATCGTGAGGGCCTGATCGATATCCCACAGGATGTCGTCGATGTCCTCGAGGCCGACGCTCAGGCGCACGAGGTCAGCGGGAACGCCGGCGGCGATGAGCTGCTCGTCATTGAGCTGCTGATGGGTGGTGCTGGCGGGATGGATCACCAGGGTGCGTGAGTCACCGATATTCGCGAGGTGACTGAGCAGTTGCACGTTGTTGATGAATGCCTCGGCTGCGGCGAACCCACCGTTGATGCCGAAGGAGAACACGGCCCCCGGGCCGCGCGGCGTGTACTTCAGAGCGCGATCGTGATTGCGGTGACCGGGAAGGCCGGAGTACGACACCCAGGCCACGCGAGGGTCGGCCTCGAGCCAGTCGGCGACTGCGCGCGCATTGGCCACATGCTCGGTCATTCGCTGGGCGAGGGTCTCGACCCCCTGCAGCAGGAGGAAGGCGCTGTGCGGTGCGAGTGACGGGCCGATGTCGCGCAGCTGCTCGACGCGCAGCTTGGTGAGGAATCCGTACTCGCCGAAGTTGTCCCACCACTTGATGTCGCCGTACGAGGGAACGGGCTCGGTCATGGTCGGGAACCGGCCGTTGCCCCAATTGAAGGTGCCGGCATCGACGATGACACCACCGAGGGTCGTGCCGTGACCGCCCAGGAACTTGGTTGCCGAGTGAATGACGATGTCGGCGCCGTGCTCGATCGGACGGCACAGGAAAGGGGTGACCGTGGTGGCGTCGACGATCAGCGGAACGCCTGCGGCATGAGCCACCTCCGCGAGTCCGGCGATGTCAGCGACTGCCGACGACGGATTCGAGACCACCTCAGTGAACACCAGCTTGGTGTTCTCCTGGATCGCGGCGGCGAAGTCAGCCGGGTCATCGCTCTGCACGAAGGTGGTGTCGACACCGAAGCGTCGAAGGGTGACATCGAGCTGGGTGACGGTGCCGCCGTACAGGGCCGATGAGGCGACGATGTGATCGCCGGCGCCGGCCAGCGCCGCGAAGGTCAGGAACTCAGCCGCCTGGCCGCTGCTCGTGGCCACCGCACCGAGACCTCCCTCGAGCGAGGCCATGCGCTCCTCGAATGCCGCCACGGTGGGGTTGCCGATGCGCGAGTAGATGTTGCCGTACTTCTGCAGGGCGAAGAGGGTGGCGGCGTCAGCAGTGTTCTCGAACACGAAGCTTGTCGTCTGGAAGATCGGGACGGCGCGAGCGCCTGTGCCCGCATCGGGAGTGCCGCCCGCATGCAGGGACCGAGTGCGGAAGCCCCATTCACGATCGGTCACTGCAACTCCTTCTGTTGGCAATTCCCGGCAACCGGGCACTGGAATTCAAGCATGCGGGCTATTCGCCGGCCTTCGGGATCGGGCGCGTCGGACGAGCCGTCTCGTAGCCGAGCTTCTCGCGCAGCGTGCCCGGCCGGTACTGCTTCTTGAAGCGTCCGCGCCTCTGCAGTTCGGGAATGAGCAGGTCTGCCACCTGCTCCCAGGCCTCGGGCACAGCGGTGCCCGCGAGGTTGAAGCCATCGACACCGGTCTCGTCGACCCAGGCCTCGAGCTGATCGGCGACGGTCTCGGCCGAGCCGACGATCACCGGGCCGTCTCCGCCGAGACGCACGTACTCGGCGATCTCGCGAATGGTCCACTCTCGATCAGGATCAGCACTGGAGAAGGCCTTGACTGCCGACTGGATCGCGTTGCTCTCCTGATCCTTCATGGTGGAGTCGAGATCGAGCCTGGCAAAGTCGATGCCCGTCCAGCCTGACATGAGCA
The DNA here is from genome assembly GCA_046085905.1 of Actinomycetes bacterium. Taxonomy (GTDB): domain Bacteria; phylum Actinomycetota; class Actinomycetes; order S36-B12; family S36-B12; genus CAIKZY01. The sequence continues at coordinate 5,181 of JBJSWO010000119.1, forward strand.
CGAGTGCTCCGGTGGCCGAGGCGTACTCGAGGTAGCCCTCGAAGAGCCGCTGCGCCTCGGCATCGGTCTCGGCCACGACCACGGTCTGCTGATTCAGGATTGTCACGGCCTGCGCATCGCGGCCAGCCGCCGCCAGCGCCTCGCGCATGCCGGTCACCTGCTTGGTCAGCACGGTCTTGCTGGGGGCCGCGACGAAGACGCCCTCGGCATGCTTGGCTGCGAAGCTGATGCCACGTGACGAGGCGCCTGCCTGGTAGATCACCGGCGTGCGCTGCGGCGACGGCTCGCTGAGGTGCATGCCGGGCACGTTGAAGAACTCGCCCTGGTGATTGATGCGATGCACGCGCGATGGATCCGCGTAGATGCCGCGCTCCAGGTCGGCGACCACCGCGTCGTCCTGCCAGCTGGTCTCCCAGAGCTTGTAGCAGACCTCCAGGTACTCATCGGCAATGTCGTAACGACGGTCATGTGCCTCTTGCGCGCTCACGCCGAAGTTCACGGCACCGCTGTTGAGATACCCGGTGACCACGTTCCAGCCGATGCGACCCTTGGTGAGGTGATCGAGGGTGCTCATCCGGCGAGCGAACGGATACGGATGCTCGTACGAGACTGCCGCGGTCATCGCGAAGCCCAGGTGCTCGGTGACCGAGGCCATGGCCGCGATGACCGGCAGCGGGTCATTGACCGGCACCTGCACGCCGTCGATGAGCGCAGCATCGGCGCTGCCGTCGTAGACGTCATAGACGCCGAGCACGTCAGCGAAGAAGATCGCGTCGAACATGCCGCGCTCGAGGGTGCGCGCGAGAGATGTCCAGTAGTCGATATCGAGATAGCGACGCTCCTGGTCGCTCGGATGGCGCCACAGGCCCGGCGAGAGATGCCCGAGCGTGTTCATGCTGAAGGCATTGAGGGCAATCTCCTGGCGAGCCATGGCTACTTCCCCTTCTCTGCCGCGGGCTTGCCGTTGCCGATCGCCCACTCGTACGGCGGCTCGGCCGCATTCACGAGCCAGTCGCCGATGATGCGGGCCTTGAAGGCCACGGGGTTGTGCGAGCTGACCGTGCGCGCATTGCGCCAGTGGCGGTCGAGGAGATGGGTGTCGATGGTCGACGAAGCGCCGAGGCCGTCAAAGAGCGATTGCGCGGCACCCATGGCCAGGCGCGTGCACACGACCTGCGCCTCAGAGGCACGGAGCTCCGAGTCGCGCTTGAGATCGGCCACGGTCTGCGCGTCTGCGTCGCGCGCTTCGTAGGCGAGCTGCAGGGTGTCGGCGGCACGAACCGTGATCGCCTCGCAGGCCGCAGCATCTGCCGCGATACGACCGACACCCTCGAGGATCTGCGGATCATTGCGGGTCAGATCGGTGTTGCCATGACTGAAGGTGCGCGAGCGGTTCGCGACCTGATGGACAGCCTCGTTCGCCGATGCGCGTGCGATTCCGGCGAGCACTGCAACGAGGATGAGCTGGTAGAGCGCTGTCTGGTACGGGAAGCGGTCGCTGAAGACGTACACGTGGTCAGCGCGAACCGGCACGGCCGAGAACACGGCGCCGCCGCTTCCGGTGAGGCGCTGGCCGAAGCCGTTCCAGTCGTCGGAGACCGTGACGAGGTCACTTGTCGTGGGCACGAGGGCAGCCATTTCGACACCGTCGGGGTCAAGTGCCGTGGCGTCGATCCACTCCGCGAAGATGCTGCCGGTCGTGTAGAACTTGCTGCCCGTGATCGTGTAACCATCATCGACCTTCGCCAGCCGGGTCTTCGTGTCCCCGAGCTTGACGTTGCCGATCTCGGTGACAGCGTTGCCGACCATCTCCCCGCGAGCGAAGCGCTCAAGCCATTCATCGCGAGTCGGGCTCGCAGGGCGGTAGAGCTGATCCTCGACGAAGGCAATGTGACCGCGGAAGGCCTGCGGCACGTGCGGGTCAACCGAGGCAAGCTCGACGAGCAGGGCGAACATCTGCGGCAGGCTCGCGCCGTCGCCACCGAATTCGGTCGGCACTCGAACCGCGGTGAAACCCGCATCCTTGAGCCACCGCACCGGCTCGTACGGAAGGGTGCGCGTGAGCTCACGCTCGAGAAGCCCTTCGCCGATGCGCTCGAAGATCGGGCGGTACTTCGCAGCCAGGTCGGCGTACGCCGGCGTATTCGAGGTCACGGTGGCTCCTAGGTGTACAGCGAGATGGGCTGAACAGTGCCGGTGAGGAAGTGCGCACCGACCTCGATCTTCTTGTAGTCGACCGGGTCATGAAGGCTGTGCGTGCGAATGTTGCGCCAGTAAATGTCGAGGCCGTTGGACATCTTGGTCGAGCTTGCTCCGGTCATCTCGAACACCCGATGCGAGACCTCGAGGCCGACCTCGGTCGAGATCACCTTGAGCTGGGCCACCTCGATCTCGATGCGAGCACGATCCTCGGCCGTCGTGCGCTCGGCCAGATCGATGACGGCGTCGTAGGAGCGATTGACTCGGTCGGCAAGTGCCTCGACTGCAACCGTGCGCGCCACGAGCTCGCCGAATGCACGGTGGGTGATCGGGTCATCGGCGTAGCGATCAACCGAGGCGAGGAACCAGGCATTCGGTCGAGCCAGGGTGAGGGCCTTTGCCTGCTCGAGAGCTCCCTCGGCGATGCCCAGGTAGATGTTGCCGAAGAGCAGCTGCACGCCCGGGGTCACGACCGCGGAGAAGGGCTCCTCGGTGTCGACACCGAAGATGTCATCGCGCGAGAGGAGAACGTTGGTGTAGCGGATGGAGCCGCTCGCCGATGCTCGCTGACCCAGGTGATCCCAGTCATCGAGATGCTCGATGCCCTCCGCCTTGGTGTCGACCGCGAAGATCACGAGCTCGCCATCGAGCGCGCCACCGGTGGCGATACCGCCGGCGATCACGATGTCAGCCACGGAAGCACCTGTCGCGAAGCGCTTGAGCCCGCTCAGTCGATAACCGTCGCCGTCGGCGATGATGTCGAGGTCAGGGCTGACGGGATTGAAGGAGTCACTCCACATCCAGCGGTTCTCGGCCGTGCGTCGCAGCCACTCGGCCTGCATGACGGGGTCAGGGCCGTAGAACACGACGCACGCGAGGTTGACGTAGTGATAGCCGAGGATCTGCGCGATAGAGGCATCGGCGCGGGCCAGGATGCGGGTTACCCGGAATGCGGTCTCCCAATGCCCGCCGTGGCCACCGAACTCCACCGGGATCATCAGGTTGGTCAGCCCGGACTCACGAAGCACATCAAGGGCGTCGAAGGGGCGGTCGCTGGTGCGATCGCGCTCGAGAGCGCCCACGGCGATCGTCGCGGCGACCCCGTCGGCAACCGCCGACCAGCGCTCGATCTCCTCGGCGCTCGCGTGGCCATGCCAGGGGCTACGGGTAGTGGGTGCCGCCATGGGGTCTTCTCCTCAATGCTGCTCGCGAAATGCCCAGGGTAGGCCACCGTGGCCGAGCCCACTTCCCCGTTTCCCGCACTCGCACACTGTTCGCAATTCACCCCCTGGGCATGGGCGAGCCCGGCACGGCCCGCGCGTGGGTCATGCCGGGCTCGACGCAGGTCAGGCCGCATGCCCCGCGAGGACCTCGCCGGTCTCCAGGTCGACCGACTCGAGCTCACCGGCTGAGGTCAGCACGTCGGCGATGAGACGCTCCTCGCTCTCGACCACTGCATCGCGCTTGACCCGGGTGAACGTGGCAATGCCGCGGGCGAGATCAGGGCCCACGGCAATCGCCTCGATGTCGTGGTAGCGGACGATGTGCCCCTGCTCACCGCATGGCCGGGGCACCTCGCGGCTGCGCAGGCGGCCGGTGACGACCACCGGCATCCCCTTCACGACTGACTGCACGACATTGTGTGCCATGCCACGCCAGCAGGTGACGGAGAAGTAGTGGGTGTCGCCATCGACCCACTTGTCGGCGGATCGGTCGAATCGCCGAGTGCTGGTGGCTACTCGGAAGGAGGCGACCGGGTCGCCCGCCGTGGTGAAGCGCAGTTCTACGTCGCGGACAACATTGCCGACAACGGTCATCGTGATGTCATTCATCGTCACTCCTCGATTGGTCGAAGCATTTCTTCGATCCCCCGAGACTCCGGTCATTCCGGTGCTCGATGAAGTGCGAGCGCACATCTGTGGATGGGCGTACGCCCCGGCGCCGCTTGTGGATACCTCTTGCGAACGGTGTGCAGGTACGTAGGCGGCCCTGGATACCCCGTCCCGTGCTCAATAGATTTGCGGCACTGCCAGATCGATCAAGGGATGACATGACCGAGACCACCGCACGCCCGGCCAAGAGCAACGGCCAGTGGGCTGTCGACGGCACTGAGCCGCTCAATCCCAATGAAGCGATGAAGCAGGAGGCCGACGGCCTCACCGTGCGCGCCCGGGTCGAGGAGATCTACGCCCAGGAGGGCTTCGACTCCATTCCCGGCTCCGACCTGCGCGGGCGCCTGCGCTGGTGGGGGCTGTACACGCAGCGCAAGCCCGGCATCGATGGCGGCAAGACCGCGACGATGGAGCCCGAGGAGCTCGAGGACTCCTATTTCATGATGCGCGTGCGCTCCGACGGCGGTCGCCTGACCCTCGAGCAGCTGCGCACCATCGCCGACATCTCGGTCGAGTTCGGTCGCGATACCGCCGATATTTCCGATCGCCAGAACATCCAGCTGCACTGGATCGCCATCGAGGACGTCCCGGAGATCTGGCGTCGCCTCGAGGCCGTTGGCCTGTCGACAGCAGAGGCCTGCGGTGACGTTCCGCGCGTGATCCTCGGCTCCCCTGTCGCCGGCGTTGCCGCCGATGAGCTCATCGACGGCACTCCCGCGATCGAGGCCATCCTCTCGACCTACCTGCTCGATCCCGCGTTCTCCAATCTCCCGCGCAAGTTCAAGTCCGCCGTCAGCGGCTCGCCCCGCATGGATGTCGCCCACGAGATCAACGACATCTCCTTCCTCGGCGTCGTTCACCCCGAGCATGGCGTCGGTTTCGATGTCTGGGTGGGCGGTGGACTCTCCACGAATCCCCACCTCGCCGTTCGTCTCGGTGCGTGGGTGCCGATCGAGGAGATCCCCGAGGTCTGGGCGGGCGTGGTCGGCATCTTCCGCGACTACGGCTACCGCCGCCTGCGCACCAAGGCACGCCTGAAGTTCCTGGTCTCCGACTGGGGCGCCGAGAAGTTCCGTCAGGTCCTCGAGACCGAGTACCTGGGGCGTCCGCTGCTCGACGGCCCGGCACCCGCCCCCGTCTCGGTCGACGAGCGCGATCATGTCGGAGTCTGGCCGCAGAACAACGGTCTCTTCTACGTCGGCGCGGCGCCGATCGTGGGGCGCATGAGCGGCACGAAGCTCAACGCCGTCGCCGACCTCGCTGAGGCTGCAGGTGCTGACCGCGTGCACCTGACCGCGCACCAGAAGCTCGTCATCCTGAACGTTCCCGGCGAGAGCGTCGATGCCCTGGTAGCAGGGCTGTCGGCGCTCGATCTTCGCGTCGGCGATGCGTCCAACTTCCGCCGCGGCACCATGGCATGCACGGGAGTCGAGTTCTGCAAGCTGGCCATCGTCGAGACCAAGGGCCGTGCACGCGCACTCATCGGCGAGCTCGAGACTCGCATCCCTGACTTCACAGAGCCGCTGGCCATTCACGTCAACGGGTGCCCGAACTCTTGTGCACGCATCCAGGTCGCCGACATCGGCCTCAAGGGCATCCGCGCCCTCGATGCCGACGGCAACGACGTCGAGGGCTTCCAGGTGCACCTGGGCGGACGCATCGGCCAGGCGGCGAACTTCGGCCGCACGGTCAAGGGCCTGCGCCTGCCGGCCGACGACTTGCCCGATTACGTCGTGCGCGTCACCTCGAACTTCACTGCCGAGCGCCAGGGCGACGAGTCCTTCAGCGAGTGGGCACAGCGCGCAGACGAGGGATCACTGAAGTGAGCACCGCGACGCACGGCACCGCTACCCGGCGCTCACCCGAGGAGCTCCGCATCCTCGCGCGCTACGCCGCGGTCGACCTTGCCGGCGCGCAGGCCGCTGACATCATCCGCTGGACCTGGAATACCTTCGGCACCAAGGCCGTGCTCACCCAGTCGATGGCCAATACGGCGCTCGCATACCTCATCAACCAGGTCGCACCCGAGATCCCGGTCGTCTTCCTCGATACCGGCTACCACTTCCCCGAGACCATCGAGACCCGTGACGCCCTGCAGGCACGCACGAGCCTGAACATCATCAGCCTCACCCCGAAGCAGACCGTCGCCGAGCAGGACGCCGAGTACGGCGCGAACCTCTGGGAGCGCGACCCCGACCTGTGCTGCAAGCTGCGCAAGGTCGAGCCCATGGAGAACCTCATCCACGGCTACGAGGCCTGGATCACCGGCATGCGCCACGAGACCGCGCCTCATCGCGCGGCGGTGCCCGTCGTGCAATTCGACGAGAACCGCGGAGTGCTGAAGATCGCTCCGATCCTGCACTGGAGCGAGGCACAGTTGCTGCGCTACACCGTGGAGAATGACGTCCCGGTCAACCCGCTCATGTACGACGGCTATCCGTCGATCGGCTGCGCTCCGTGCACCAAGCGCGTTGCCCCCGGCGATGACCCGCGTGCGGGCCGCTGGGCCGGTCAGGGCAAGAACGAGTGCGGGCTGCACCAGTGAGCAGCTACCCGCTCTCCCTCGATGTCGCGGGCAAGGCCGTGGTCGTCGTCGGCGCCGGCGCTGTGGCCGCACGACGCGCACGCACGCTCGTCGATGCCGGGGCTGTCGTCACGGTGATCTCGCCCTCGATCAGTGATGCCATGCTCGAGCTCGGAGACTCGGTGCGCATCGTGCAGCGCGACTACGCACCCGGCGATCTCGCCGATGCCTGGATTGCCCATGCCACCACCGATAACCCTGCCGTGAACGCTGCCGTGGCCGAGGAGGCGCAGTCCAATCGGATCTGGTGCGTGCGAGCCGATGACCAGGTGGCCGCGGATGCCTGGACTCCGGCCTCGACCACGGTTGACGACGTCACGATCGCCGTGACCTCGGCAGACCCACGCCGATCCGTGGCGCTGCGCAGCAGTATCGCTGCCCAGCTGCGCTCGGGTGATCTGCCGGTGAAGGCCCGACGCGCGCATGACGGTCACGTCGTGCTCATCGGCGGCGGGCCCGGCGATGCCGATCTCATCACCGTGCGGGGGCGTCGAGAGCTCAATAAGGCCGATGTCGTGATCTATGACCGACTCGCACCGCTTGAGCTGCTCGCCTCCCTCGATGACGATGTCGAACTGATCGACGCGGGCAAGCAGCCGACTCGACATACCCTGCAGCAGGAGGAAATCAACGCCCTGCTGATCGATCGCGCGCGTGCCGGCAAGCGCGTGGCACGCCTCAAGGGCGGCGATCCGTTCGTGCTGGGTCGCGGATCCGAGGAGATGCTCGCATGCATCGAGGCCGGCATCACGGTCGAGGTCATCCCCGGTGTCACGAGTGCGATCAGCGCACCGCTCGCCGCAGGCATCCCGGTGACCCATCGCGGCGTCACCACGGGTTTCATCGTGATGAGCGGTCACGAGATCGGCGACCTCGAACTGGCGGCGAAGTCCGATCTCACGTTGGTCGTCCTGATGGGCGTCGGACGCCTCGAGAGGCTCGTGAACGGTCTCGTGGACGGTGGCAAGTCGTCGGGCACCCCGATCGCGATCATCGAGCGGGCCTATGCGCCCGATCAGCGAGTCACGGTGGGCACTCTCGAGTCCATCGTCGAGATCGCGGCGGTAAGACAGGTCGCGAATCCGGCGATCATCATCGTGGGCGATGTCGTCTCCGTACCAACCTGGCTTACTGCCGGCGTGCTCACCGCACGCGCCTGACATAGCGTTCAGACATGAGTGCTGTGATCCTGCTGGGCCATGGCAGCCCCGACCCTCGCGCAGGCATCGGCGCTGCGGCACTCGCGGGCCGCGTCGCTGATCTGCTCCCTGATGACGAGATTCGCCTCGCCTTCCTCGACAACACAGCACCCACCCTTACCGAGGCCGCTCTCACCGTCGCGGCGCACGCCGACATCACCGTGGTGCCCGTATTCCTCAGTCGTGCGTATCACGTGAAGGTCGACGTGCCGGCCGAGGTCGCGAAGGCCAGCGCCGCGATCAACCGCGAGATCACGATCACCGAGCCGATCGGCCCCGACCCGCTGCTGCTCGGTGCCCTGGAGCAGCAACTGCCGGCCGAGTCTCCTGTCGTTCTCGCGACTGCAGGCACCAGCGACACCGAGGCACAGGCGGCCTTCGATGCCCTCGCCCACGAGTGGTCGGCACGACGCGGCACGCACGTGCTCGTGGCCTACGCCTCGCAGGCACAGCCTGATGTCGCCACGGCCATCAAGGAGCTGGAGAGGGTCGACGGTCACAAGGCCGCCGTTGCTCGCTTCCTGCTCTTCGACGGCGTCTTCCCCGACCGCATCAAGGAGACCGCAGGCGATCGCGCGATCACGTCGGTGCTGGGCGATGCCCCGGTACTCGCGGAGATCATCGCCGATCGAGTGCTCGCTACACGCCGAGAACTCGCCTGACGGCGACGGCGACATCATCGGCGCCCGGTGAGTCGGCAACAGCCACGACATCAAGCCCGAGCCCACGCGCAGCATCGGCCGTGGTCACCCCTGCGCAGATGACCGGGATCGGGATCGGCGGCGAGAGGAAGTGCACCAGCGCACGTGCCGCGCTCGGCGAGCGCAGCACGATGGCGGAGATCTCGCATCGTCGAATGAGCTCGACGCTCTTCGGCTCCTGCGTCACGGTCGAGGTCTCGTAGACCACGACCTGCGCGAGATGCCAGCCGAGCTGCCGCAGGCCGTCAGGCAGGGTGTCGAGGGCAAGGTTTCCGCACGGGAACATGGCGCGAGCCGGCGGAAGATCAGCAAGTTCCTCGACGAGGGCCTTTGCCGAGGCGACCATCGGCACCATGACCTTGGTGAAGCCGAGATCACGCAGGGTGCGGGCGGTGCGCTCCCCCGTTGCCGCAGCGTGAACGCCGCGTGAGACAGCCGAGGCGATCGCCTCGCGCAGCACGTGCTCGCCCACGAGCTCGATCAGCGCGGGCATGGTCATCGGCGAGGTCGCGATGAACCAGGTCTGCTCATCGGCTCGCTCACGCAACTGCTCGACGAGCATGTGGGCCATCATCGAGTCGCCGACAGGAGCGATTCGCACGTAGGGATCGTCGATCGAATCGATACCGAGCGCGGCCAGGCTCTCCGCGTCAGTGTCATTGCCCTCCGAACGGATGAGCAGTACCGGCAGGGTCACGACAGCTCCGCATTCAAGTCTGCGGACGAGCGACCCAGGAGCGCCGCAGCGGCGACCAGGCCGAGGGCATGCGCATCAGCGCGATCCTTCACCATTCCGCTCACGCTCAATCGCTCGTACGCAATGCCGCGATGATCGGCCAGTTCGGCGACGAGGGAGAGCTCGCCCTTCTTGTCGATCTCGGCGTAGGCACCGACCGCCGTCGTGCATTCGGCCTCGACTCCGATGAGCACGGCTCGCTCGGCTGCCGCGCGCAGCAGCGACGGCTTGTGGCTGAGGCCCTTGAGCTGATCCATGAGCTCGCGATCACCCTGGCGGCACTCGACTGCCAATGCCCCCTGGGCGGGTGCGGGAACGAGCTGGTCGATGGTCAGGATCTGCGCCGCTTCCTTCTCGCGGCCGATGCGCTTCATTCCGGCGATCGCGAGAATCGTTGCGTCATATTCGCCGTCGCGCACCTTGCGGATGCGGGTGTCGACATTGCCGCGGATCGGCTCGATTCGAAGATCGGGTCGCAGTGCGAGCATCCGCCGGGCCCTTCGCGGCGAACTGGTACCGAGACGTGCGCCCTCGGGCAGCTGATCGAGCCTCAGGTTTCCTCTTGACACGAGGGCATCGCGCGCATCCTCGCGCTCGGGCACGGCAGCCAGGTGAATGCCGATCGCAGGAGCGCTCGGGAGATCCTTGAACGAGTGAACGATCACATCGACCTCACCGGCGAGCAGTGCCGCGCGCAAGGCCGAGACGAAGACTCCGGGCTGGCCGGGCTGGTTCAGCGGAACGGTGGTGTCATCGCCCGCCGTGGTGATGAGGACTTCCTCCCACGGCTCCCCTGAATCCTTCGACCAGGCATCGCCGACCGTCGCTGACTGAGTGCGGGCCAGCAGGCTGGCTCGAGTGCCCAGGCGCATTCGCGGGCTACTTCGCGGCCGTGGCGTCGAAGTCGATACCGAACAGGGTGTGCATGGCACGACGGTAATCGTCGATATCCCCGGTTCGAGCGAGTTCCTGCGCGCGAACCGAGGGAGTGTGCAGCAGTGCATTGGACACGCGATGGAGTGATCGTGCGACTTCGTCAGCCGTGTCGTCACCGAGACGACCCCGCGTGCGCTCGATCTCCTCGTTGATGATGCTGGTGACATAGGCGCGCATTGCGACAACCGCGGGGTCGGCCGCGCGCCCCGTCTCGGCACGCTCGAAGCACTCCACCGCGCCGCGCACGATCTCCTGCGCCTCGAGCACGGCGGAGGAATGCTCACGCGGGGCGAACACTCGAATGACCTCGAGATCAATGACGTCGACGTCTGCGCGCTCGCGAACCTC
>JBJSWO010000120.1:0-8877 GCA_046085905.1 Actinomycetes bacterium
GCGGTTGTCTCGGGCCCGAACCTGGCGCGCGAGATCGCCGAGCACCAGCCCACCGCCACCACTGTCTCGTGCGCTGATCAGGATGCCGCGATGCTCGTGCAGGAGGCATGCACCACCGAGTACTTCCGTCCGTACTGGACAACTGATGTCGTGGGAACCGAGATCGGCGGCGCGGTCAAGAACGTGATCGCCCTGGCCAATGGCATCGCGGTCGGCATGGGCCTCGGCGAGAACTCGCAAGCATCGGTCATCACCCGAGGCCTGGCCGAGATGGCCCGGCTCGGCGTAGCCCTCGGTGCCGATCCGCTGACCTTCCAGGGCCTTGCCGGCGTGGGTGACCTGGTGGCCACGTGCCAGTCGCCGCTATCGCGCAATCGCACCTTCGGCGAGAACCTCGGACGCGGGCTCTCCGTGCAGGAGACCATCGACATGACGCGCCGAACCTGCGAGGCATTCAAGAGCTGCCAGCCGATCCTCGAGCTCGCGCAGCGTCACGGCGTCGAGATGCCGATCACGGAGAAAGTCGTGCAGGTCGTGCATCACGGCCTGAGCCCGCGCATGCTCGTGGCGTCCTTCATGTCCCGCGATACCAAGCGCGAGACCGCCAGCGAGTAGCGCGCCGCCGTTCGAGTGAGACCCTCACCCGATACGGTCTGAGCATGTCCTCGCGCACCCGCATCGCCGTCGTCTACGGGGGTCGCAGCAGCGAGCACTCGATCTCGTGCATCAGTGCCGGGGCCATCCGTCGAGCCCTTGATCCGAACCGCTACGACGTCGTGCCGATCGGCATCAGTCGCGATGGCGGCTGGTACCTGCAGCGCACTGATCCTGCTGAACTACGCATCATCGACGGTGTGCTCCCCGAGGTTGTCGCCAATGACGAGCCGGTCACCTTCCATGCCGATCCGACTCGGATCGACGAGCTCATCGGCCGCCTCGACGTCGTCTTCCCGGTGCTGCACGGTCCGTACGGCGAGGACGGCACGGTTCAGGGCCTCTTCGAGCTCGCCGGTATCCCGTATGTCGGCTCGGGCGTGCTGTCGTCGGCCGTCGCCATGGACAAGGGCTACATGAAGGCGCTCTTCACGGCAGCCGGCCTTGGTGTCGGTCCGTACGAGGTGATCACCGATCATCAATGGCGCACCGATGAAGTCGACTGCCGCGCGCGCATCGCCGAGCTCGGCTTCCCGATATTCGTCAAGCCTGCGCGTGCGGGCTCCTCGCAGGGCATCTCGAAGGTGCATGACTCAAGCGAGCTCGATGCGGCCATTGCCGAGGCGCGAGAGCATGATCCGCGGCTGGTGATCGAGGCGGGTATCAACGGCGTGCGCGAGATCGAGTGCGCCGTGATGGTTGATGCACAGGGCGGTGCCCGCGCTAGCCGTTGTGCCGAGATCATCGTGCGCTCGGGCCATGAGTTCTATGACTTCGCCGCGAAGTACCTCGAGGACGCCGCTGATCTTGTCGTGCCGGCCGAGATCCCCTCTGACGTCGAGGCGCGCATGCGTGAGCTCGCCGTCGTCGCCTTCGAGTCACTGGGCTGCGAGGGCCTGGCACGAGTCGACTTCTTCCTGCTGCCCGATGGCGAAGTGGTCGTCAACGAGGTCAATACGATGCCCGGCTTCACGCCGATCTCGATGTTCCCGCGTATGTGGCAGGAATCCGGCATTGGCTACGAGCAGCTCGTCGATGCGCTCGTGGCCGACGCCCTGCGCCGCGGAACGGGTCTGCGCTGATGGCTGCCGATGGGACTCTCGGCGAGGTCGGCGAGTTCGGCCTCATCGATCGGCTCACGAGCGGGCTCACCTCCAACCAGCACGTGATCCTCGGCCCCGGTGACGACACAGCGATCGTCAGCGCTCCCGATGGTCGCACGCTCGTCACCGTCGACATCCTCATCGAGGGCCGTCACTTCCGCCGCGACTGGTCGACCCCCGTCGATATCGGACGCAAGGCCGCTGCTGCCAGCCTCGCCGACATCGCGGCCATGGGCGGTACCGCCACGGCGCTCGTGATTGCCTTCGCCGCGCCTTCTGATCTTCCTGCTGCCTGGGCCATGCAGTGCATGAGCGGGATGTCCGAGGAGGCGGCGCTCGTCGGCGCCAGCATTGTCGGTGGGGATATCTCCGCCGCTGACTCGATCGTCATCTCGGTCACCGCGCTCGGCGATCTCGCCGAGGCGATGCCGGTGCTGCGCTCTGGTGCCAAGCCCGGTGATCGCATTGCCGTCGCCGGTCGTGTCGGCTGGTCGGCGGCCGGTCTCGCGGTTCTCTCCCGGGGCTTCCGATCACCGCGCGTGCTCGTCAACGCCCATCGCTTCCCCGAGCCGCCGTATGCCGCGGGACCGCTGGCCGCGAAGTCCGGTGCCACGGCCATGATCGATGTCAGCGACGGACTCATCGCCGATGCGCGGCACGTGGCCGAGGCCTCGGGCGTGGTCATGTCGCTCACGAGCAGCTCCCTTGAGGTTCCCGAGGAGATGCGCGCGACCGCTGCCGCCTACAACATCGACCCGCGCCTGTGGCTGCTGACCGGGGGCGAGGATCACGCACTGCTCGCGACCTTCGGCGGTCGGCGCAAGCTGCCCGCGGGCTTTACCCAGATCGGGGTGGTCGAGGCAGCGGGGGATGAGGGCCCGGGAGTTGTTGTAGACGGCGTGCGCGACAGCTCGCGCGGCGGGCACCGCCACTTCTAGTCATGAAAAAGCGACGAGCGCGCGGAGAACCGCGCGCCCGTCAACGTTGTGGTGCGAACTAGCCGCGCACGACCTTGCCGGCCTTCAAGCAGGAGGCGCAGACGTTCTGGCGCTTCGGGGTCTTGCCCACGAGGGTGCGCACGCGCTGGATGTTCGGGTTCCAGCGACGCTTGGTGCGGCGGTGGGAATGGGAGATCGAATGCCCGAAGCTGGGGCTCTTACCGCAGACATCGCAGACAGCAGCCACGGTGCACTCCTTCATAAGATAAATCCGAGTCACCCGTTTCCGGGGAACCGCCCCTCACGGGCAGCGCCTAAGACTAGCCGAGTCCCCGTGAGGAGCCCAAATCGAGGGTACGGTTTCGCCAGCGACCGCCTCGAATGGGCATCGCGAATGGGCATCGCGGAGGGGCGATATGACGGCGCGGGCCGATCTCGACAGCACCACGATCCGGGAGTGGGCCTATGCCGCCCTGGATGCCCTCGAGGATGCCCGTACGCGCATCGACAGCCTGAACGTCTTCCCCGTGCCTGATGGCGACACGGGCACGAATGTCTACCTCACTATGGAGGCGGCCTGCACGGCCGTCGACGCGGCAATCTCCGAGAGCCGAACAAGGGCGGCCGCCGCTGCCGCCATGGCCCGGGGGGCCCTGCTGGGCGCGCGGGGCAACTCCGGCGTGATCTTGTCCCAGATCCTTCGCGGCACGGGCGACGTGCTCGGCGAGCTGCCCGAGGATCACGCGGTCGACGGTGCGGCCATCGCTCGCCTGCTGCGCCGCGGCGCCGACCTGGCCTACGCCGCGGTCGCCCGGCCGGTCGAGGGCACCATCCTGACCGTTGCGCGTGCTGCGGCCGATGCCGCGCAGGAGGCCGTCGACTCGGGCGTCACCGATACCTCCGAGGTTCTCGTACGGGCCTCGGTGAGCGCACGTGCGGCACTCGAGCGCACGCCCGAACTCCTCGAGACCCTGCGCATGGCCGGTGTCGTCGATGCCGGTGGGCAGGCATTAGTCGTGGTGCTCGACTCGCTCAGTGAGGTGGTCGAGGGCATTCGCCGCCCGCGATCTGTTGCCCCTCGCGCTGTCGTGACGCCGATCGAGGATCGTCCCTCGACCGAGTACGCCGGTCCGGCCTACGAAGTCATGTACCTGCTCGATGCCGAGGAGCCGGCGATCGCCGGCCTGCGATCTTCGCTCGATGCACTGGGCGACTCGCTCGTCATTGTCGGAGGTGATCGGCTCTGGAATGTGCACGTGCACGTCGATGATGCCGGCGCCGCCATCGAGGCAGGAATGGCGGCAGGTCATCCCTACCGACTGCGCATCACCTATCTGCATACCGATGAGCACGCCGATGAGCTGCAGGCGCGTGCGATCGTGGCCGTCGCCCACGGCACCGGTATTGCCGATCTCCTGCGCGAGCAGGGGGTGCATGTCGTCGTCGCCCGGCCGGGGCAGCGTCCCTCGACCGCAGAGATCCTCGAGGCCGTCGTCGACTCGCACGCCGGTGAAGTGATCGTGCTGCCGAGTGATGGCGACACTCGCGCCGTCTCCGAGATCGCCGCAGAGCAGGCGCGAGTCGATGGCATTCGCGTGTCGGTGATTCCCACGCGCTCGGTGGTCCAGACCCTGGCTGCCGTGGCGGTCAGCGATCCCGAGGCTCGGTTCGACGACGACGTAGTCTCGATGACGCGTGCCGCGGGCGCCACCCACTACGGCGCGATCACGACCTCAGTGCGCGAGGCGCTCACGTCAGCAGGCACGTGCAAGCCCGGCGACATCCTCGGTCTGGTCGACGGTGACATCCGCTTCATCGGGTGCGAGACCGATGCCACGGCGCGCGAGCTCATCTCGAGCATGCTCGCCGCCGGTGCGGAGTTGCTGACCCTCGTCTACGGCGCGGATGCCTCCGAGTACATGCGCTCGGTCCTTCCTCGCTGGCTCGCGACCGACTACCCGCTCGTCGAGGTCGTTGCCCACGAGGGCGGGCAGTCACTCTGGCCGCTCATCATCGGCGTGGAGTGATGACGATCCTCGACTCGAATCTCACCGGCGTGCTCGGCGGCAAGACGGCAAAGGCACTGTCGAAGGCCTTCGGAATCTCCACCGTCGACGACCTGCTTCACCACTATCCACGTCGCTACGCCGAGCGCGGCAAGCTCAGCGATCTCGCGAGCCTGCGTGATGGCGAGTCGGTCACGGTGCTCGCGGAGATCGAGAGCGTCACCGTGCGCGCCATGCGGGCCAGGCGCGGATCGATCCTCGAGGCGATCATCACGGATGGCAAGGGCCGAGTCTCGGTGACCTTCTTCAACCAGAAGTGGCGCGAGCGCGAGTTCCGCGCAGGGCGCAGTGGCCTGTTCTCGGGGGAGATCTCCGACTACCGCGGCAAGCGGCAGCTCGCGCATCCGCAGTGCGTGCTGTTCCCCGAAGGTATCGAGGACGATCCTGAGGCCACGGCCGCTTTCGCCGGCGCGATCATCCCGGTCTACCCGGCGAGCGGGTCGATCACCTCGTGGCAGATTCAGGCCGCGGTGCGCATCGTGCTCGACACCCTCGGTGAGTTCGAGGATCCGATCCCCGTCGAGATCCGCACCCGCCACGGCCTCGTCGACAAGGCCACCGCCTTGCGGATGCTCCATCGGCCCGAGTCGATGGACGATGTCGAGACGGCGCGCGCCCGGCTGAAGTACGAGGAGGCCTTCTGCCTGCAGGCGATCCTGGCCCAGCGCCGCGCGGAGTTCTCGTCGATGCCGGCGACTGCGCGTGATTCGGTTGGCGGCCCGTTGCTCAGCGACTTCGATGCACGGCTTCCCTTCACCCTCACTGCCGGCCAGGTCGAGATCGGTCAGGAGATCTTCGCGGACCTCGCAGCCACGCACCCGATGCACCGACTCGTGCAGGGTGACGTCGGAAGCGGCAAGACGCTCGTCGCCCTGCGCGCGATGCTCGCCGTGGTCGACTCCGGAGGGCAGGCGGCGCTCCTGGCACCGACGGAAGTCCTTGCCGTCCAGCATCATCGCTCGATCACGCGCATGCTTGGTGAGCTCGCGCAGCGCGGCCAGCTGGGGGGTGCGGAGCACGGCACGCGCGTTGCGCTACTGACCGGATCGCAGCGCACGGCGACGCGGCGCAAGGAACTCCTCGATGTCATCACCGGCGAGGCCGGCATCGTGGTGGGCACTCATGCCTTGCTGCAGGACAGTGTCGAATTTCGTGATCTCGCCCTCGTCGTCGTCGACGAGCAGCATCGCTTCGGCGTGGAGCAGCGCGCCGCGCTCGCCGCGAAGTCGCGCAATGGCACGCGTCCGCACGTTCTCGTCATGACGGCAACGCCCATTCCGCGCACGATCGCGATGACGGTCTTCGGTGATCTCGATATCTCGACCCTCAGTGAGCTTCCTGCTGGGCGAAGCCCCATCACCACGCATGTCGTGCCGGTGAGCGAGAAGCCCTCGCATGCGGCGCGCGTCTGGGAGCGCGCCTCCGAGGAGGTCGCCATGGGTCATCGCGTGTTCGTCGTGTGCCCCAGGATCGGCGACGGTGATGACGCAGGCGACCTTGAGGCCGAGGAGTCGCCGCTGAGTTCAGTGGTCGACCTGGCCGAGCGCCTGCAGGGTGCCGAGCTGGCGCACCTGCGCGTCGGAATGCTGCATGGCCGCATGAGCCCGGAGGAGAAGGACGACATCATGCGTCGGTTCTCCGACGTGAGCGCTGTCGACGGCATCGACGTACTCGTCTCGACGACGGTCATCGAAGTAGGGGTCGACGTCCCGGACGCCACCCTGATGGTGATCATGGATGCCGATCGATTCGGCATCTCGCAGTTGCACCAGATGCGTGGTCGCGTCGGTCGTGGCGGGCTGCCCGGACTCTGCCTGCTCGTGACTGCGGCGGAGAGCGGTGCACCGGCCCGAGAGCGTCTCGCGGCCGTGGCCAGCACCATCGATGGCTTCGAGCTCTCGCAGCTTGACCTCGAATTGAGGCGCGAGGGTGACGTTCTCGGCGCAGTGCAGTCCGGTCGACGCACGTCATTGCGGCTGCTCGAGGTGCTGCGTGACGAGGATGTCATCGCTCGGGCTCGTGCGGATGCCGATGACCTCATCGGGAATGATCCAACCCTGGCCGAGCACTCGGCCCTCCGCAGTGCCCTCGCTCGGCTCACCGCGGAAGCGAGCACCGACTACCTGGAGAAGGCATGACCCGGATCATCAGTGGCACGGCGCGCGGCCGGACCCTGAAGGTTCCCGTGAAGGGAACCCGGCCGACGTCTGACCGAGTGCGGGAGTCGCTCTTCTCCGCCCTCCAGTCTCGCCTGATAGTCGACGGTCTCGACTGGGATGACATCTGCGTCCTGGATCTGTACGCAGGCTCCGGTGCACTCGGCCTGGAGGCACTCAGCCGAGGGGCGCGAGAGGTGTGGCTGGTCGAGGCCAATCGCGCCGCCGCCGGAGTGATCACGGCCAACATCGAGACCCTGGGAATCGACGGCGCTCATGTGCTGTGCGCAGACGCCACGCTGGTCGCCAGGGCGCGCCCCTCGGCGGCCATGCCCGCTCACGTCGTGCTGGCCGACCCTCCGTATGAGGTTTCTGCTGCGGTCATGCGAACGATGGTGGTCGACCTGGCCGGGGCAGGCTGGCTGCATCAGGACGCCCACGTCGTGATCGAGCGCCCGGCGGGTGACCCCGATTCCCCATTCCCCGAGGGGTGGGGGGCACTGTCACGCCGCATGGGCGACACGGTCCTTTGGTACGGTCGAGCAGTCGGCGAGGATGGCTCGGCGAGCGAACTTTCGGCGGAAGGCTCCTGACATGCGCACAGCGGTATGCCCCGGCTCCTTCGACCCCGTCACCAACGGGCATCTCGACGTCTTCGCCCGCGCTTCCGAGATGGCCGATGAGGTCGTGGTCGCCGTCCTCATCAACAAGACGAAGTCCAGCCTGTTCACGGTCGAGGAACGCATCGAGATGCTGGAGGAGACCGTCGCTCCGCTGGGCAATGTGCGCATCGACTCCTTTCACGGGCTCCTGGTCGACTACTGCCGCGATCACGGCATCAAGGCAATCGTCAAGGGCCTGCGCGCGGTCAGCGATTTCGACTATGAACTCCAGATGGCGCAGATGAACTACCGCCTGGCCGGGGTCGAGACCCTGTTCATCTCGACGAATCCGCTCTACAGCTACATCTCCTCAAGCCTGATCAAGGAAGTCGCCACGTATGGGGGAGATGTCTCCGGGCTGCTGCCCGACCCCGTGTTGGAGCGCCTGTCGGCCAAGATTTCAGCCACACTAGGCAAGTAACCGCGTGCGGGCTCGTGCCGCAGCAGCAGTCCTTAAGGAGCATGGTGGATATTCAGGAACGGCTGACCGAGCTCGGCGTGCTCATCGAGGACGCCAAGTCGATGCCGCTGTCCGCGTCCTGCCTGGTCAACCGCGGACAGGTCCTCGACCTGATCGATGAGATTCGCCAGTTGCTGCCCGAGTCCGTCCATCGAGCCGACGAACTGCTCGCCGATCGCGAGGCCGTGGTCCAGGACGGTCGCCGTGAGGCAGACCGGCTCCTCGAGCGCGCCCGTGCCGACGCCGATCGCATGGTGTCCGAGCATGAGGTCTACCTGGCCGCGGTCGCCGAGGCCGATGCCCTTCGTCGTCAGGTGGCAGCGGAGACGGCTCAGATGCGCCGCGAGACCGATGACTACATCGATGCCAAGCTCGCGACCTTCGAGATCACCCTGCACAAGACCCTGCAGACGGTCGATCGCGGACGCGACCGCCTGCGCGCCCAGATGTACGAGGAGCTCGCCCCGGAGACCCCCGAGGTCGAGGGGGAGTTCTTCGAGGAGGGCCCGTCCGGCGACTTCTACGACGATCGCCGATGACATCGCCTGGCCCGGACCCGCGTGACCCGCTGGTCCTCGACACCCGCGCCCTTCAGCTTCAACGTCGCCCCGGATCGATGATCTCGGTGGAGCGTGACGTTCTCGCTCCTGCCGGACTGGGAGTCGTCATGGCGCGAGTGCCGGTCGACTCCACGATCGAGCTCGACCTGCGACTGGAGTCGGTCATGGAGGGCGTCTGGGTGTCCGGCACCGCCGATATCGAGGTCGAGGGGGAGTGTGCCCGTTGCCTGGAGCCCGTCGGCTGGGGCGAGACCCTCGAGATCGCCCAGATGTTCGAG
>JBJSWO010000121.1:0-4047 GCA_046085905.1 Actinomycetes bacterium
CCCAGCGCGAGATCGAGATGGTGGCGGAGCGCTACGAGGAGCTGTGGGCCGAGCACATGCCGCTGACACACGCGTCGTTCGTCAAGAACGGTCGCGTCGCCCCGTAAGCGCGGGCTGCAGCGCGATGGTGGCCGCGAGGCCGCCTCACGCTAGCCTTGGCCCATGCCAGGCCTTACCACTGCTCAGGCCCCGTTCGGGGTGATGCTCACGGCGATGATCACGCCGTTCAACGCTGACGGCTCCGTCGACCTCGATGGCGCTGCCGCACTCGCCGCCCACCTTGTCGACAACCTCGCCCATGACGGCCTGGTCATCAACGGCACCACGGGCGAGTCCGCCACCAAGACCGATGCCGAGGATCTCGCGGTGCTCAAGGCCGTGCTTGATGCGGTCGGCGATCGCGCGACCATCCTCGCCGGCGTCGGCACCAATGACACAGCCCACTCGGTGGCCAGTGCGAAGGCTGCAGCCGCGGCGGGCGCGCATGGGGTCATGGCCGTCACTCCGTATTACAACCGGCCGCCGCAGGAGGGCATCATCGCCCACTTCCACGCGATCGCCGATGCCACCGATCTTCCGATGCTCACGTACGACATTCCCAAGCGCACCGGCACCGCCATCGAGACCGAGACCGTCGTGCGTATCGCCGAGCACCCGCGCATCGTCGCGAACAAGGACGCCAAGGGCGATCTAGATTCCGCTCAGTGGGGCATGGCGCGCACCGATCTCGCCTGGTACTGCGGTGATGACATCCTCAACCTGCCAATGCTCTCCATCGGCGGCGCGGGCATGATCTCCGTCGTCGGTCATCTGGTGGGCGATCGACTCAAGGCGATGGCCGATGCCTACGCGGCCGGCGACATCGAGACTGCACGCGCGATCAATGCAGCGCTCCTCCCTGTCTACACCGGCCTGTTCCGCACTCAGGGCGTCATCCTCACGAAGGCGGCGCTCGCCATGCAGGGCCTGCCCAGTGGTCCGGTGCGCCTGCCGCTCGTCGACGCTACCGATGCGCAGAAGGCGCAGTTGCGCGCAGACCTGGCCGCCGGCCGGGTCAGCGGATTCACCGCATGATCCACAACGAGCTACCGGCGCCTCCTGCGCTCCCCGAGAACGGCCTGCGCATGTTCGCATTAGGCGGGCTCGGCGAGATCGGTCGCAACATGACCGTCTTCGAATTCGGGGGCAAGCTGCTCATCGTCGACTGCGGCGTTCTCTTCCCGGAGGATTCCCAGCCCGGCGTCGACTTGATCCTCCCTGACTTCACGCCGATCGCCGATCGACTGGGCGACATCGTCGCCGTCGTGCTCACCCACGGCCACGAGGATCACATCGGCGCGGTGCCGTACCTGCTGCGCAATGCTCCGGAGATCCCGATCTACGGCTCGCAGCTCACGCTGGCACTGCTCGAGGCCAAGCTGCGCGAGCATCGCATCAAGGGCAACACCACGATCGTGAAGGAGGGCGAGCGACTGCAGCTCGGCAACTTCGATGTCGAGTTCCTCGCCGTGAACCATTCCATTCCCGATGCGCTGGCGCTGGCGATCCGCACGCCGGCGGGCACCGTGCTGCACACCGGCGACTTCAAGATGGATCAAGTGCCGCTCGACTCCCGCATCACCGACCTCAATGGCTTCGCCCGTCTCGGTGACGAGGGCGTCGACATTCTCATGGTCGACAGCACCAACGCCGAAGTGCCGGGGTTCGTGCCCAGCGAACGCGAGATCGTGCCGGTACTCGACTCGGTCTTCCTGCGCGCCGAGGGTCGCATCATCGTGGCCTCGTTCGCCTCGCACGTGCACCGCATCCAGCAGATCATCGACGTGGCGGTTCTCCATGGCCGCAAGGTGGCCTTCGTGGGGCGCTCGATGGTGCGCAACATGGGCGTGGCCCGTGATCTCGGTTACCTGAACATTCCCGGTAGCACGCTGATCGGCAGCGATGAGCTGACGAACCTGCCCGATGACCAGGCCGTGCTCATCTGCACGGGCTCGCAGGGCGAGCCGATGGCCGCACTGTCACGCATTGCCAATCGCGATCACGCGATCAGTGTCGGCCCCGATGACACCATCGTGCTGGCGTCATCACTGATTCCCGGCAACGAGAACTCGGTCAATCGCGTCATCAACGGCCTGACCAAGCTCGGCGCGACCATCGTGCACAAGGGCAATGCGCTCGTGCACGTGTCGGGCCATGCATCGGCCGGCGAGCTGCGTTACGTCTACAACATCGTCAAGCCGCGCTACGCCTTCCCTGTGCACGGCGAGTGGCGTCACCTGCGTGCCAATGCCGCGATCGCCAGCAGCGTCGGCATAGACAGCCAGCACGTGATCCTTGCCGATGACGGCGTCGTGATCGACCTCGTCGACGGCGTGGCCCGCACCGTGGGGTATCACCCGGTGGGCTTCGTCTACGTCGATGGCTCGAGTGTCGGCGATATCACCGAGACCCTGCTCAAGGACCGCCGGGTGCTCGGGGAGGAGGGCTTCATCTCCATCTTCGCCGCGGTCGACATGGTCGAGTCGACGGTCGTGGCCGGCCCCGAGATTCACGCCCGTGGCCTGGGCCTGGCAGATCACGAGTTCGAGCCGGTGCTCGAGAAGGTGCGCGAGATCCTCGAGGCGGCCCTGCGCGAGGGCCAGAACGATCCCCATGACCTCCAGCAGCGCGTGCGCCGCGAGGTGGGCAAGTGGGTGAGCACGAAGCACCGGCGTCGGCCGATGATCGTGCCGGTGGTCATCGAGGCCTGACGACACGCCCACTGTTGCGCGTGTGACTACCGTGACTCGTGGGGCATCACCCCTAGGCTGCCTCCATGGCTTCCCGCACGTCCGCGCCTGCCCGAAAGTCAGCCCGCGGATCTTCCCCCAGCGACCGCACGCCCGCGTCCCCTCGCAAGGCGCCCGCCAAGAGGCCGGCTGCCAAGAAGAAGGCGCCCGCCCGCAAGACTGCCGCCGGCCCCGGCCCGGTCGTCCGAGCCCTTCATGGCGCCGGGCGCGGACTGAGCATCGCCTGGATGTCCACCGCCCGCGTGACGGGCAATTCCACGCGGGCCATTCGCCGCGGGGAGCATGAGACCGACCCTGAGATTCATCGCGACGGCCTCGGCCTGGCGCTGCTGGTGCTGGCCGCTGCCGCCATCGCCACGATCTGGTTCGGCTTCGACACCTGGTTCGTCTCCTGGATGCCACTGCTGGGCGGCGCATTCCTGGGGGCCCTCGACTGGGCCCTGCCGATCATCCTGATCGCCCTGGCCTGGCGAGTGCTTCGTCATCCTGATGATCGCGCGACCACCGGCCGTCGCATCATCGGCGGCACCATGACCGTCATCGCCGTGCTGGGACTGTGGCACGTGATCTGCGGGATTCCGACTCCGAGCGATGGCGCCTTCGCCATGGACAGCGCCGGCGGGGTCGTCGGCTGGATTGCCACCGCACCGCTCGCCTCGGCCGTCGGCCCAATCGTCACCGGCCTGCTGCTTCTCGTATTGCTGGCCTTCGGCCTGCTCGTGCTCACCGGTACCTCCTTCGCGTCGCTGCGCGAGGGTGGCACGGCACTGTTCGCCTGGCTGCGCCACGGCAACGGCGGTCGGGAGAGCATCGAGGAGTTCGACGGCGACGAGGACATCGCCGCCACCCTGGGCGAACTCGCGGGCGACGAGCCCTTCATCACCCCGATCACAGAGGAGGACGAGGAGCGTCCTGCCGCGATCCTGATGGCCGGCGTCACCCCCGCCGAGCCCACTGCTGATGTCGCGCACACCGTGGCCATCGAGGGACACAGCGCACGTCATGCGACCGTGGCGATCGCCAAGCCCTCCACGACTCCGGCACCCAAGCCCACCCAGCTGCCGCTGTCGGGCAATGTCGTCTTCACGCTGCCCGACATGGGCATGCTCAAGCAGGGCCCTGCGCACAAGACGGCGACCAAGGTCAACGATCAGGTCGTCACCGCACTCACCGAGGTCATGGAGCAGTTCGGCATCGATGCCACGGTCACCGGCTTCATGCGCGGCCCGACAGTCACCCGCTACGAGATCGAGCTCGG
>JBJSWO010000122.1:0-27572 GCA_046085905.1 Actinomycetes bacterium
TCTCGGTTCCCGCCTACGAGTACACCGAGCTCGACGAGATGAAGACGGCAACCGTGCTGGTCGCACTCGACGGTGTCACCGACCCGCGCAATCTCGGCGCCATTGCCCGCTCCGCTGCAGCATTCGGGGCCGGTGGCATCGTGATTCCCTCGCGTCGCTCCACCGGCGTCACCCCGGGTGCCTGGAAGACCTCGGCCGGCGCCCTCTCTCGCGTTCCCGTCGCTCAGGTGACCAACCTGACGCGCGCTCTCCAGGGTCTGCAGAAGGCGGGCTACACCGTCATCGGCCTCGCCGCGAACTCCGGTGTGTCACTTCAGGATCTCGATCCTGCGGTAATCGGCGGAAACATCGTCATCGTTGTCGGCTCGGAGGGCCAGGGCCTGGGCCGTCTGGTCAGCGAGACCTGCGACTGGCTCGTGGGGATCGACATGGACAGCAAGACCGAGTCGCTCAATGCCGCCGTGGCGACGAGCATCGCCCTGCACGCCGCGTCTCTCGCTCGGGCCTGATCCGCTCTCAGTCGTCCGAGGCGGGCGGCAGCACGATGCGCAATTCCGCTGTGTCGTCACTGGGCGTACCGATGCGGGAGCCGAGCACTGCGGATTCGTCCGGCTTGTTGGGCAGCACAGTCAGGACGTAGTGCGCGATTGCTGTCTCGAACGGCACGCTGGCCAGCGCCTGCTCCGACATGAACCAGCGATGCTCGAGCACCTCGTGGAAGATCTCCGCGGGTTCAAGCTTGCCGCGCAGGCTCTTCGGTACCGCAGCCATGACTCGCTCGAATCGCTCGTTCACCCAACGGTGCGCTGCGACTTCCTCGCTGTCGGTGTCGAGCCCGATCTTGACCCGGAAAGAGTCGAGGTCATTGAGGAGGCGACGAGCCTGGTTTTCCTCGACGTCGAGGCCGGTCAGGAGCAGGAGCCTGCGCGAGTGATGACCTGCATCGACGACCTTGGGTTGCACCCGGACGTGATCACCGTCCTCCTGGGTGCTGACCTGCAATTCGGCAACGTCGAAGCCGAGATCATTGAGTCGGCGCATTCGCGCCTCGAGCTGATAGCGATCCTCGCGACTGATGACGAGCTCTCCGGTGATCTCCTCCCAGAGAGCGTCGTACCGGGTGCGCAGGCTGACACCGGTCACCAGCGGATCAATGCCCTCGTGGAGGCGACCGCCCATCTGAAGATCGAGGAGTTCGCCGGCCACATTGATGGCTGCGGTCTCGAGATCGAACTCGCGCTGGCCGATGCTCAGCCGATCGTGCAGCTCGCCCGTCTCGGCGTCGACGAGGTAGGCCGCGAACGCGCCCGCATCCCTGCGAAACAACGTGTTCGACAGTGAGCAGTCGTTCCAGCTGAAGCCGACGAGGTGGAGACGGACGATGAGCACTGCCAGCGCATCCAGTAGACGCCCGGCGGTATCCAGGCGAAGGCTCGAGCCGAAGAGGGCCCGGTAGGGCAGCGAGAACTCCAGGTGCTTGGTGATGAGAATCGCCGGAAGCTCCTCGCCTGCCTTGTCGGTGCGTCCGGCCACGACGCCGATCGGCTCCACCGTCGGAACGCCGAGTCGCTGCAGGTCGAAGAGCAATCCGTATTCGCGGTCAGCGAAGTGCTCCTCGACTTCCTTGACCGCGTACACGACATGGTTGATGCGCACGAAGCGCACGATGTGCCGCGAAATACCGCGAGGAAGCGCGACGACGAGATCCTCCGGCCACTCCTCGAGCGGAAGATCCCACGGGAGAAAGGCGAAGTCAGGCTCGTTGATCGCCATGGTCATGCGCATGCGGGAAGCCTCCCATGCGGGTGGGCCATCGGTCGATGTCACGACGTTGCGGTTGTTACATATCGGTACAGTGAGGGCATGTCCGATGCGCCTGCCCCCAGGGCAACCCTTGCCCTGATCGCCGAGCAGGCCGGAGTCAGTGAGGCCACGGTCTCTCGCGTGCTGAACAGTCGCCCGGGTGCATCCGATGCCACCCGTCAGGCCGTGCTCACCGCACTCGACGTTCTCGGCTACGAGCGTCCGTCCAAGCTCCGTGCCCGCGCGGGCCTGGTGGGGCTCATCGTGCCGGAGCTCGAGAATCCGATCTTCCCGATGCTTGCCCAGGGCATGGAGACCCAGCTTGCCCAGCTCGGCTACACGCCCGTGCTGTGCACGCAGACCCCCGGGGGCGTGAGCGAGGAGGAGTACCTCGACCTGCTCCTCGAGCGCGGAGTCGCCGGCATCATCTTCGTCAGCGGGGGTCACGCCGACATCTCTGCTGACATGTCGCGTTACCGGGCCCTTGTCGAGCGCAAGCTTCCCGTCGTGTACGTCAACGGATTTGCCGAGGGTATTGACGCTCCATTCATCTCCGACGACGACTTCACGGCGATGGATCTTGCCGTGGCGCATCTCGCCTCGATGGGCCATCGACGCATTGGTCTGGCCGTCGGCCCGGATCGCTTTGTCCCGGTCGTGCGCAAGCGCGCGGGCTTCATCGATGCCATGCAGCGGCACGCGGGCGTGAGTGCTGACGAGGCCGCAGCGTTGGTCAATCATTCGCTCTTCACAGTCGAAGGCGGCCAGGCCGCAGCCCATCACCTGCTGGCTGCAGGGTGCACGGCGATCGTGTGCGGTTCCGACCTCATGGCCCTGGGTGTGGTGCGTACCGTGCGCCAGCGCGGCATGAGCGTGCCCGGTGATGTTTCGGTCATCGGCTACGACGACTCCATGCTGATGGCCTTCACGGATCCGCCGCTGACCACCCTGCGCCAGTCCGTGCAGGCCATGGGAACAGCAGCCGTGCAGGCCTTGATGGACGAGATCAATGGCACGCCGGCACCGCGGGATGAGTTCATGTTCCGCCCCGAGCTCATCGTGCGAAACTCGACCGGTGCTGCACCTCAGCGCTGAGAACGACAATCAAGGAGTCCACGTGTCGCGTCCCGTCATCGGCGTCAGCACCTACCTCGAGCCGGCCAAGTGGGGTGCCTGGGATGTCACGGCATCCACGCTCCCGCACTGGTACCTCGACCTGTTCCAGGAGTCAGGTGCCCGCGTCGTGCTGCTTCCGCCGGACGTCGACCCTGATGTCTCGGTTCTCGATCGCCTCGATGGCCTGGTGATCGTCGGCGGCGCGGATGTCGATCCGTCTCTCTACGGGGAGGAGCCTCACGAGACCACTGATGCGCCGCGAGTCTCGCGAGACACCTCGGAGATTGCCCTGTATCGCGGTGCCCGAGAGCGTGACATGCCGGTGTTCGGCATCTGCCGCGGGCTGCAGATCATGGCCGTCGCTCACGGCGGCGCACTGCACCAGAACATGCCCGATATCTCCGATGTCACCCATCGCATCAAGCCCGGTCAGTTCAATGATCACGAGGCTGAATTCATCGAGGGCTCGCTCGTGGCCAAGGCCATGGGCGGCACGGAGGCTGTCGTGAACTCGTCTCACCATCAGGCCGTCAAGGATCCGGGTGATCTGCAGATCACCGGAGTAGCTCCTGACGGCACGATCGAGGTGTGCGAGGACCCGCGGGGCACCTACGTGATCGGCGTGCAGTGGCACCCCGAGCATCCCGATCGGCGCGTGCGCGATGTCGGCCTCATTCGCAATTTCCTCGATGCGGCTCGCGCGTACCGAGCCGGTCTCTAGTCCGGCATCTCGCACGTCGGGCTTCCGCCAGGCAGCCGGTGCCTGTTCGAGGCGATCACTCGGTAGGTACCGGCGGCCAGGGATCTCATCCCGGGAAGCTCGCCGAATGCTCCGAGTGCTGACCACCCGGGGCCGGCCTCGCGAAGCATCGCGGTGATTGCCGCGGCCCCGGCCCGGGTCTCGCCGGAATCGCTCACCCACTGCACGGCGGTGGAGCATTGCTCGGAGGTGAGCCCGAGCTCATCGAGATTCAGTGACTGCCAGGGGCGAACCTCAGTGGTGGGCTTGATGCGCCCCGTGATGAAACCGGCTGCACGAGTGCAGAATGCGCAATCACCGTCGAAGACGAGGATCGACATGCGGATCCCCTCCCTCGACGGCGATGTGCGCGAGCCTGGTTGAACTACAGCGGCGTGACGTAAGCACCCGAGATGCCGCCATCGACCAGGAAGTTCGACGCGGTGATGAACGATGAATCGTCACTGGCCAGGAAGGCGACGGCTGCTGCCAGCTCATCGGCCTCTCCGAACCGACCCATCGGAATGTGCACGAGACGCCGAGCAGCGCGCTCGGGATCCTTCGCGAACAGCTCGATGAGGAGCGGGGTGTTGACTGGGCCAGGCGAGAGCGCATTCACGCGGATGCCGCTGCGGGCGAACTGCACGCCGAGCTCGCGGCTCATGGCCAGTACGCCGCCCTTGGATGCGGTGTAGCTGATCTGGCTGGTGGCCGCTGCCATGGTGGCGACGAAGGACGCGGTGTTGATGATCGAGCCCTTGCCCTGCTCGAGCATGATCGGGATGACCTCCTTGCAGCACAGGTACACGCTGGTGAGGTTCACCTCCTGCACGCGACGCCAGGCATCGATGCCGGTCTCGAGGATCGAGTCATCGTCGGGCGGGGAGATGCCGGCATTGTTGAATGCGATGTCGACGCTGCCGTAGGTGTCCTTGGCCTTCTTGAACATTGCTGCGACGTCATCGGCATTCGTGACATCAGTGCGGATGAAGGTGCCGTTGACCTCGGCCGCCGCGGCCTCGCCCGAGACCGGGTCAAGATCGCCGATGACGACATGGGCGCCCTCGTCGGCGAAGCGACGGACCGACGCAAGGCCGATGCCGCTGGCGCCACCGGTGACGACGGCCACGCGGCCCTCGAGGCGGCTGCACTTGCTGTTGCTCATGATTCCTCTTCCGGGATCAATGCGGATGGAGTCCTTCGTGTGGTGCAGGTGGTGCTGAGTGGTTCCTTCCCCGTTTCTCCGAGATTAGTCCACGGTGCTGATGAAGACGTTCTTGGTCTCGGTGAATGCATCGAGGGCATCAGGTCCGAGCTCGCGGCCGAGTCCGGACTTCTTGTAGCCGCCGAAAGGGGTCCAGTAGCGCACCGAGCTGTGCGAGTTGACCGAGAGGTTGCCCGTCTCGACACCGCGAGCGACGCGAATTCCGCGACCGATGTCGCGGGTCCAGATCGAGCCCGACAGGCCGTACTCGGAGTCATTGGCCATCCGGATCGCATCGGCCTCGTCCTCGAAGGGAACCACGACGACGACCGGTCCGAAGATCTCCTCACGGTAGGCACGATCGCTCTCGGTGCCGGTGAGCACTGTCGGCGGGAACCAGTTGCCCTTGCCGGTCGGTGCAGTGCCCTGGAAGGCAATCGGCGCCCCATCAGGAACGAAGGACTTCACGGATTCGAGCTGCGCCTTCGTGATCAGCGGGCCCATCTCCGACTTCGGGTCATTCGGGTCGCCGCACACGAAGTTCTTCACGGCCGGCTCGAGGAGCTCCATGAAACGGTCGTAGGCCTTGCGCTCGACGAGGATGCGCGAGCGGGCGCAGCAGTCCTGGCCCGCGTTGTCGAAGACGCCACCGGGCGCGCTCGCTGCGGCCTTCTCGAGATCGGAGTCGGCGAACACGATGTTCGCGCTCTTGCCACCCAGCTCGAGAGTGACAGCCTTGATCTGCTTGGCGCAGCCCTCCATGATCCCCTGGCCGACCTGGGTGGAGCCGGTGAAGACGACCTTGCGCACTAGCTCGTGATCGACGAAGCGCTGCCCGACGACCGAGCCCTTGCCAGGTAGTACCTGGAGCACGTGCTCGGGGATGCCGGCCTCGAGTGCGAGCTCGCCGATGCGGATAGCGGTGAGCGGGGTGACCTCGGCCGGCTTGAGCACGACAGTGCAGCCCGCGGCGAGTGCCGGGGCCAGGCCCCAGCCGGCGATCGGCATCGGGAAGTTCCAGGGCACGATGACGCCGACGACGCCGACGGGCTCCTTGAAAGTCATGTCGATGCCGCCGGGCACCGGGATCTGGCGGCCGAACAGGCGCTCGGGTGAGCCGCTGTAGTACTGCAGCACGTTCGCGATGTTGTTGACCTCCCAGCGGGCATTGCCGATGGTGTGGCCGGAGTTCACGACCTCGAGCAGCGCGAGCTCATCCTCGTGAGCGCGCACGATGTCGGAGAAACGACGCAGCAGGTTCGCGCGATCACCGGGCGCAACCTCGCGCCAGGTCTTGAGTGCCTCGTGCGAGCGCGCGATCGCCTCGTCGGTCTGCTCGAGAGAGGTCGAGGGAACTGTGGTGACGACCTCGTCGGTGGCCGGGTTGATGACGCTGAACATGATGCTCCTAGCTCGGGGAACGAAGGGGTGAGATTACAGGCGCTCGAAGCTGCGGTAGCGCTCCCAGTCGGTGACGGCGCTGCCGTAGGCGGCGATCTCCACGCGCGCCATGTTGGCGTAGTGCGCCTGCACTTCGGCGCCGAAGGTCTCGCGAATCCACGACGAGCCCTCCCAGAGTGCGAGCGCTTCGTTCATCGAGGTGGGTACGCGCTCGGAATCGCTGCCGTAGGCGTTTCCGGTGAAGATCGGCTCGAGTGCCGTCTTGTTCTCGATTCCGTCGAGTCCGGCGGCGATCATGCCGGCGACCGCGAGATACGGATTCACGTCCCCGCCGGGCACGCGATTCTCCAGGCGCAGTGACTGACCGTGGCCGACCAGGCGGAAGGCGCACGTGCGGTTGTCGCGGCCCCAGCGAATCGCGGTCGGCGCGAAGGAGCCCTCCACGAAGCGCTTGTAGCTGTTGATCTGCGGGGCGAAGAGCAGGGTGAGTTCGCGCATATGCGCGAGCTGCCCGGCAATGAAGGCCTTGCCGAGCTCGGACAGGCCTTCCTCGCCCTTGTCATCGGCCATCACCATCGAGCCGTCGCTTCCGCGGAAGGAGAGGTGGATGTGACAGGAATTGCCCTCGCGCTCGTTGTACTTGGCCATGAAAGTGAGTGCCATGTCCTCCTGCGAGGCAATCTCCTTCGCGCCGGTCTTGTAGACCACGTGGTTATCGCAGGTATTCAAGGCGTCACGGTACTTGAAGGCGATCTCGTGCTGGCCGAGATTGCACTCGCCCTTGGCACTCTCGACAGTCATCCCGGCGGCATACATCTCATTGCGAATGCGGCGCAGCAGGGGCTCGACGCGTGCGCCGCCGAGCATCGAGTAGTCGACGTTGTAGAGATTTGCCGGAGTGAGGTTCCGGTAGCCGTTGATCCAGGCCTCCTCGTACGTGTCGAGGAAGACGATGAACTCGAGCTCGGTGCCCACGAAGGCCCCCATGCCGGCAGCGGTGAGTCGATCGAGTTGCTTCTTGAGCACCTGGCGAGGCGAGGCGACTACGGGGCTTCCGTCCTCCCACAGCACGTCGCAGAGAACGCCGACGGCGCCGGGCTGCCACGGGATGCGATGGAGAGTCGAGAGATCGGGGCGCATCACCATGTCGCCGTAGCCGGTGTCCCATGAGCTCATTGCGTAGCCGTTGACAGTGTTCATGTCGACGTCGACGGCGAGCAGGTAGTTGCAGCCCTCAGTGCCGTGCCCCAGCACCTCGTCGACGAAGAACTGCGCATGAATGCGCTTGCCGGCCAGGCGACCCTGCATGTCGGTGATCGACACCGCCACGGTGTCGATTTGCCCGAGCTCGACCTCTCGCTTGAGGGTCTCGACGTCGAGGGGAACGTGCCGACTCATCCATGCCTCCGTTGCTGGTGCGTGCGAGCACCTCGAATCGGGCAATCTGCCCGCACTGGTGCGTGGCCAACTCTGCCTTACGTCCCCCAGGTGAGGCAGCCCGATGCGGATATCAGAGGCTTCTCGAGGCGCCGAGATGGAGTGGTGGCCCCGCGGGCGCAATCACCTCCACGGCTGGTGCCGCTCGCCTATCGTCAGCCCGTGACCAGCGCATCGCATCCCAACCCCTTCGCGGGGCTTCCGGACGCTGAGCGCCTGCGCCGGGTGCCTGCCCTGGCCGAAGCCCTCAATGCCGAGCCGCTGTCAGGGGGAATCACCAACCGCAACTACAAGGTCACCTTGCCCTCGGGGCCGGTGGTGGTGCGTGCCTACGAGCATGAGTCGTCGGCCCTGGCCATCAATCGCGAGAACGAGCATCGAAACTCGGTCGCGGCCGCAGCGTCGGGAGCCGGCGCTTCGGTGATCGAGTACCTGCCCGAATTGAACATGCTGATTGTCGGGTGGATCGAGGGCCGCACGTTCAGTGAGGCTGACGTGCGTATAGCGGAAAATCTCCCTCGCATCGCGGATGCCTGTCGGCTGCTTCACTCAGGGCCCAGATTCGTGAATGACTTCAACATGTTCGAGATCCAGGGTCGCTATCTGTCGCTGGTGCGCGAACGCGGATTCCGGCTGCCGCCCAGGTACGAGGAGTTCCTGCCCCAGGTCGAGCGGATCCGCAGGGCGATGGCAGCCTCGCCCGAGGCCACGGTGCCGTGCAATAACGACCTGCTCGCGGGCAACTTCATCGACGAGGGGTCGCGGATCCGCCTGATCGACTACGAGTACTCCGGGAACAACGAGGCAAGCTTCGAGCTCGGAAATATCTGGAGTGAGTCCACGCTCCCCGATGACCTGCTCGAGGTGCTCGTGCATTCCTACTGGGGGGATCTGGGCCAGGCAGCACTGGAGGCCAAGGTCGCCCGGGCCAGGCTCTGGGGCCTGATGAGCAAGTACGGCTGGACCCTGTGGGCCTCGATCTCGGCCTCGATCAGCCCGATCGACTTCGACTACTGGGGCTGGGGGATGGAGAAGTACGAGCGGGCAGTGGCCGAATTCGATGGCCCGGAGCTGCCCCGGTTACTCGACGTACTCACGAAATAGCGGCTATTTGCCCGATTTGTGCAGAAAATCTTTGTAACACCCGTCACATATGCCCCGCGTGTCGCACTTTCACGAAGTCACGACGGGAGCAGACTGCGGCCATTAGTGTCCGTGACCTCGCAACGTCCGAGGGGGAATCGGACTCAACCGCGCTACTGAGGAGGGCACGGTGGCTGATCTATCCACCATGAGTGACGACGAACGTCGTCTTGCAGAACTGGGCTACAAGCAGGAGCTCACCCGTAACTGGTCGGGCTTCTCGAACTTCGCCATCTCGTTCTCGATCATCTCGATCCTGGCGGGCTGCTTCACCACCTTCGGCCAGGCCTGGAACAACGGTGGCCCGATTGCCATCTCGATCGGATGGCCGCTGATCGCCGCCTTCATCCTGATCATCGGCTTCTGCATGTCCGAGCTGGTATCTGCCTACCCGACCTCGGGCGGCATCTACTGGTGGGCAGCCAAGCTCGGCGGTGCGAAGGCGGGCTACTACACGGGCTGGCTCAACCTGATCGGCCTGCTGGCCGTCATCGCGTCCGTGGCCTACGGCTGCGCGACCTTCTTCGACCTCGCGCTCTGCTCGATCAGCGAGTCGTGGGCGGCGGGTTACTCACTGCAGCGCGTGTTCATCATGTTCATCGTCGTGCTCGCGATCGTGCTCATCCTCAACATCTGGGGCGGCACCATCATGAACAAGATCAACAACGTCTCGGTCTGTTGGCACGTCTTCGGTGCCGCTCTCGTGATCCTGATCCTGATCATCCTGCCTGAGAGCCACATGAGCTTCAGCGATGTCTTCTCGATGCGCGTCAATAACTCCGGCGGCCTGCATGGTGGCGGCACTGATGGATGGGGCTTCTGGTTCTACGTGCTGCCCCTGGGCTTCCTGCTCACGCAGTACACGATCACCGGCTTTGATGCGTCGGCTCACCTCTCCGAGGAGACTCAGGGCGCAGCCAACACGGCCGCCAAGGGCCTGTGGAAGTCGATCTTCTACTCGGCCATCGGCGGCTGGTTCCTGCTGCTCGCCTTCCTGTTCGCAGTGCAGAACGCGGACGAGGTCACGGCGGGAGGCGGCGGCGTTGCCGTCATCCTCAACCAGGCACTCGATGCCAAGGTCGCGGGCTTCGTGCTGCTCATCTCGGCCTTCGGCCAGCTGTTCTGCTCGACCGCCTGCATGACGAGCACCTCGCGCATGACCTACGCCTTCAGCCGTGACGGTGCAGTGCCGGGCGCGAAGCACTGGGCGAAGCTGAACAAGAACAACATCCCGGCCAACGCCGTGTGGCTCGCCGTGGTCGTTGCCATCGTGATCACGCTGCCGGCACTCCTCGAGGTCAACATCGGCACCGAGGAAGCACCGATCATCGTGCCGACCGCGTTCTACGCCGTCGTCTCGGTGGCGGTCATCGGCCTGTTCCTGTCGTTACTGGTGCCGATCTGGTACCGCTGGCGCATGGGTGACGAGTTCCCGCAGGGCTCGTGGAACCTCGGCAACAAGTGGAAGTGGATGGCACCGCTGGCGATCATCGAGATTGCCATCGTGTCGATCTACTTCATCCTGCCCTTCACGCCTGCGGGCACGCCGGGCTTCCTGCGCTGGCTGAATGGCTCACCGAGCGCCGAGGAGGTGCCGTTCGACTGGAAGTTCGTGAACTACGCACCCATCCTCACTATTGGTGCGCTCATCCTGCTGTGGATCGGCTGGCACCTGTCGGCCAAGAAGTGGTTCACCGGCCCGAAGGTGACGATCGACCTGCCGGCGGGTGTTACCTCCGCTGACGAGATCGCACTCGAGCACGAGCACAAGGGCTACCACCAGCCGCCTAACAGCTAGACGGCGCTAGGTATGCGAAGGGGCGGGTGGCCACGGGCCGCCCGCCCCTCTGCTGTGTCCCTAGGAACGCACGCGCGAGGAGTCAGGGTCATATGGCGCCTTGAGTGACACGGTGAGGGGCACGATCCGACCGCCGACATTCACTGACCACTGCGCGTCGAGATAGTCCGCAGTCACCGATTCACCGTCAAGTCGGCGCACGTAGGCGAGGCCGACGCACGCACCGATAGTGGTGCCGAAGGCTGCCGAGGTGACCTGGCCGACGCCGATTCCGTCGCGCAGGATGAGCTCACCGCCCCACAGCATCGCATCGCCCTCGCCGGCGACCCACGAGACGAGACGGCGGCGCGGGCCCGCGGCGCGAATGTCCTCGAGTGCCGTGCGGCCGAGGAAGTCGATGTCGGTCTTCAGCTTGGTGGCGAAGAGCAGGCCTGCCTCGACCGGCGAGTAGTCGGGGTTGAGTTCGGGGCCGAAGGCGCGGTATCCCTTCTCCAGTCGTAGTGCATTGATCGCGTAGTAGCCGGCATTGCGGATCCCGAGATCCGAGCCGGCCTCGTGGAGAAGGTCGAAGACCCCATTCGCGAACTCGGCGGGCACGTAGAGCTCCCAGCCCAGCTCACCGACGTAGGTCAGGCGAGTCGCGCGCACGGTGAAGAAGCCGATGTCGATGAGCTGCGAGGTGCCGAAGGGGAACGCCTCATTCGAGAGTTCTGCCTTGGAGACGCGTGAGAGAAGATCGCGCGACTTCGGGCCCATCAGGCCGAGCACCGCAAAGGCACTCGAGACATCGACAACCTCGACATGCATGTCGTCAGTGGCATGACGGTTGATCCAGTCGGCATCCCGAATGACGGATGCCGATCCTGTGACCCACATGAACTCGTCATGCGCGATGCGCGTGATGGTCACGTCTGCCTCGTAGGTGCCGCGCTCGTTGAGCACGCCCGTGTAGACGACGCCCCCGATAGGGGCATTGACGTCAGCGGTGCACAGCCACTGCAACAGGCGCTCGGCATCGCGACCCTTGATCAGCAGCTTGCCGAAGCTTGTCTCGTCGAAGACGGCAACGTCATTGCGCGTCGCCCGTTGCTCCTCATCGACCCAGGGGATCCAGTTCTGCTTTCCCCACGCGTAATCGATCGATGAATCCTCGCCTGCGGGCGCGAAGTAGTTCGGTCGCTCCCAGCCCATCTTCGAGCCGAAGCAGGCATTCGCAGCTGCGATGCGGTCGTGCACGGGTGACTGCCGGAAGGGGCGCGCCGTCGCGAACTCGCGGTTCGGCCACGGCACCGAGTAGTGCAAGCCCAGAACCTCGCCGACTCGCGCACGCAGCCACTGGTTATTGCCGTTGAAGGGAGCGAAGCGACGGATGTCGACGCCGACGAGATCGCTCTGCGGCTCTCCCGACACGATCCACTCCGCCAGGGCTCGTCCTGCACCGCCGGCCGAGGCAATCCCGACCGAGTTGAAACCGGCACCGACGAAGAAGTTCTTGAGCTCCGGTGCCTCGCCGAGGATGAACTGGTTGTCTGGCGTGAACGACTCGGGGCCGTTGTAGAACATCTTGATGCCGGTGGTCTGCAGTGCCGGGACCCGATGCAGTGCGCTCTCCATCAGGATCGAGAAGTGATCCCAGTCCTCCTCGAGCAGCTGGAACTCGAAGGGGTAGGGGATCTGATCGGGGGAGACCCACGGCTTGGCCTCGGGCTCGAAGCCTCCGACGACGAGGCCGCCGACTTCTTCCTTCATGTACGTGTAGCCATCGGGGTCACGCAGGATCGGCATCATCCGATGCACGCCCTCGATTTGCTCGGTGACCACGTAGAAGTGCTCGGCGGAGTGCAAGGGCACATTCACCCCGCACATCGCGCCAATAGCCTTGGCCCACTGGCCGGCGCAGTTGACGACGATCTCCGCCTCGATATCGCCGGCATCAGTGTGTACTCCGGTGACGACGCCATCCTTCGTCGTCACGCCGAGCACGCGCGTGCGCTCGAATACCTGAGCGCCGCGCATGCGGGCTCCCTTGGCCAGTGACTGGGTGACGTCGGTCGGATTCGCGGTGCCGTCGTACGGCAGCCAGATCGCGCCCTGGATATCGGAGATCTCGAGAACGGGGTAGAGCTCCTTCGCGCGCTCGGGCGTGATGATCTCGCACTCGAGGTCATAGGCCTCGGCTGCGGCGGCGGTGCGCAGTAGCTGAACCATCCGATCCGGCGTGCGCGCAACGGTGACTCCGCCGCACTCCTTGTAGCCGGTGCCGAGACCGGTCTCGGCCTCGAGCTCCTGGTAGAGCTTGGCGGAGTACTGCACGAGTCGAGTTCCCCCCTCGGTCGCGCGCAATTGACCGACGAGTCCGGCCGCATGCCACGTGGTACCCGAGGAAAGTTGCCCCTGCTCGAGGAGCACGACATCGCTCCAGCCGAGCTTGGTCAGGTGGTAGGCGACGCTGGCACCGACGATGCCGCCGCCGATGACGACGACACGGGCGCGGGAGGGCAGGCTGCTCATGGCTCAAGACTAGGTGCGCGCTCGCGTGAGTGCCCCGACTACGTGGCTCTAGCCACTGACGATGCTGCCGCCGGCAGATTGAAGATCCGCGAGACCTCCGTCGAGATTCACGATTGTCGTGAAGCCGGCGCCGGCCAGCTGGTCTGCCGCCGCCGCTGAGCGTCGCCCGCTTCTGCAATAGACGGCCACCGTGCCGGCGGTGTCGAGGGTGGCGATCTGAGCGCCGAAGTCGGGGCCCTCGACGTTCATGTTCACCGCGCCGTCAAGATGCCCGGCGGCGTATTCCTCAGGAGTGCGCACGTCGATGACGGTCACTCCCGCCTGTGAAGCGGTGCTGAGGAAGCTCTGGGCATCAACGGTGGAGACGGCACTTGATCCCGAACTGCATGCAGTGAGCAAGAGAAGGCCGACGACGGCGATGGCAGCCATGCTGCGCTTGACGAGGCTGGTGTCGGTCGTAAGGCTCACGCGAATCTCCCTTGGTTCGGCCAGCTCGATTATACCCCAAGGGGTATATGGACGGAAGGTTATCAAGGCCCGGCCGGGCGTGATTCCGCGCGATGGGGCCACGCCGTCGTAGATCCCCGGCCCCTGCACTCGATCTAGGCAAATCGCTGGAAGGCGGCCAAATGCCTTGCAGACCCGGCACGCAAGGCTCGCAGTACCGAAGTGATGTCCGCCGCCGGCTTAGCTGCGAGTGCGTCGTCCAAGTCAGCGATATCGAGCTTCTCGACAGTGACCCCGACCCGGGCGGCGGCCGTCAGGGAAGTCTTGCCCTTGGCTACGAATTGGTCGTAGAGCTTCTGCACCGCGGGATCATCGAATTTGCCCACGGGATCGCCGTTGGTGGGATCAGTGACGCCGTACGTCCTCATCAACTCGCGAAGCCGATCGAGGTGCGTAGTCTCGCTTGCCGAGATGTTGTCGAACACTCGTGTTCCGTAAGTGTCGCCGAGTGTGACGTAGAGGTCGTGTGCCAACTTCTCCTCTGCAGCCATCGACTGCAGGAGCTTCGTCGTCGAAGCACTCGCGGCATTGGCCGGAGCGGAAACGACGAGCAGGCCAGGCAGTGCAAGAGCCGCGATCACGGTGGTACTGATGATGAGGCGGTTGGTGCGTCCTCTGGTATTCATGATTCCTCCTAGTTGGGGTACTCCTTTTCTCCTCCCTGCGTTCTCGATTCGTGTTTTGAGAAAGTCAAGGGCGGGTAAGAGCACTGGGGAGGGGGACGAACGACCCTGCGGAACCGCGCCGTCGGGGGACCAATGTCACGGGCATGGAGGTCGTGAGACAGGGTCGGTACCTAGAACTGATGGAGCCCCCGGTCAGGATTGAACTGACGACCTACCGCTTACAAGGCGGTTGCTCTACCACTGAGCTACAGGGGCGAATGCGCGATCCTGCCGCGCCGCACGTGGAGTTTATCTTCCGGCCTCGGCGGGCTGCACCGAGTGCATCACGGACCCTAGGCTGCCCTGGTGCAGCTCTTCGTCTGGTTCGCGACCTCAGCGCTGATCGCTGTCGGCGTTGCCGCGTTCACTCGCCAGCGCGGCTGGGGCATGGCCTTGCCCGTGCTCTTCGCCGGTGTCATCGTCGGGTTCCTGCCGGTAGGCCCGGACGCTCCTCCCGAGCCGGAGATCGTCCTGGCCGTGATCCTCGCCCCGCTCGTGTTCGGCGAGGCTCTCGGCTCCTCGTACCTCGACCTGCGCCGCGTGCGCAAGCCGGTGCTCAGCCTTGCCATCGGGCTGGTGCTGGCCACGACTCTCGTGGTCGGAGGCGTGCTGAGCCTCATGCTGACCGCACCGCTGGCCCTGACGTTCGCGCTGGGCGCCGTTCTCGCTCCGACAGATGCGGTGGCTGTCAGCACCGTGGCCCGTCGAGCATCGCTCGATCGAAGACTCGTCTCGATCCTCGAGGGTGAGAGTCTCGTCAACGATGGCACCGGGCTCACCCTGCTGAGGGTGGCCGTGATCGCCCTGCTTGCCGGCACAGTCACACTGGGGCAAGTCGCCGGCACGCTCGCGCTGTCGATCGTCGGAGGCGTGGCGATCGGTGTCGCCGGAGGGTGGCTCATCACCTTCATCTCGCGCCGCACGACCGATGTCATCGCATCAAATGGCCTGATCGTGATCGCTCCGTTCGTTCTCTATCTCACGGCAGAGCGCATCGAGGGCTCCGGGATCCTGGCGGTCGTGATCGCGGCGTTGTGGATCGCCCACGCACAATCGTCGGATACCGGTCATGCCGCTCGAATGCAGGGTGCGCAGGTCTGGAAGCAGCTGACCTTCCTCTTGCAGGCGATGGCCTTCTTCCTCGTCGGTCTCGAGCTTGCCGACACCCTTCAGCGCCTCGATCGCAGCGAATTCGACGAGGTAGCGATCTTCTCGGTCATCATCGTGATCGTGCTGATCGTGATCCGCTTCGGCTTCGTCTTCGCGATGGCAGGCGTGATGCGGGCTCGCGGAGGGGCGGAGGCCACCTCGGGCATTGCCCGCGGAGCGGCCGTGATCGCCTGGGCCGGAGCTCGTGGGCCCGTGTCCGGGCTCGCTGCCTTCTCTGTCCCGGTGTTCCTCAATGATGGCTCTCCGGTGCCCAACCGCGAAGCCTTTCTCGCGACCACGTTCGTGGTCATCGTCATCACCTTGCTACTCGCGCAGACCCTCGGTCCGGTGGCACGTCGGCTGCGCGTGGTCACGGACTCCGATGACGAGCTCACTCGGCGAGTGCAGGTCGCGCTGATCCATGCTGCCCTGGAGCGGCTCGACGCCACGGCGGAGCAGGCCGATCTGCAGGGAAGGCCCCTCCCGAAGAACGCGATCATGAAGGTGCGTGACGATTTCGAGCTCGAACTCGACCGCATGGTCAGCGAAGGCCCCGAGAGTACGGAACTGCACGATCAGGCAAGTGCGATGCGGGTCCTGTACCTGACCATGCTGCGGGCAGAGGAAGAGGAGCTCGTACGCATTCGTGACGAGGAGGGCCTGCCTGATCCCGTCTTTCGCACCCTGCTTTCGCGCATCGATATCCGTCGCGAGGCCTTGCGCACGGCGCGATAACCTCAGACGACGCCGATGCCAGAAGACACCCGTGTGGGCAGTCCCGGGCGTGACATGGAAGGCACAGCGCCGTGACTCATGGAGCCAAGGTACCGCCGAAGATCTGCCATGCGAGCAGTGACTTCGCAATGAGGCTCAGCCAGATGTAGGTGCGCTCACCGGCCAGGTAATTCGCCCAGCGACCGACCTTCTTGTACTGCAGGAACTGCACCAACGCGAAGATGTTAAAGAAGACGAAGAGCGAGATGACGATTCCGTAGACGAATGCCGGCGGTGTCAGTTGCGCCGGTGCACCGGGCGACAGCACGTAGACCAGGATGGCGAGCCACGGAACGATGCCGGCGATGCAGCCGAAGATGAAGGGCAGCCAACCGCCCGAGCCGGGCCTCTCGTACTTCTCCTGCAGCCAGCCGAACAAGATCATCGAGGCATTGACGCCGAAGAGCGCGATGAGCGCCGCAATGTCGGAGATACCGCAGACCATCGCGATGAGCACGATCATCACCGATGAGCTCAGCGAGTACTCGACCCAGCGGAAGTAGTTGCGCTGGTGCGCCAGGCCGTTGGCATAACGCGGGAAGAACCACGGGCTTGCCACCAGGAAGTGGAAAAGCGCCGAGAGGCCGAAGAACAGTGCCACGCCCCAGCCGATGCGAATGTCGAAGATCGTGACCGCCGGTGCGAACGGGCTGCCGGGCGGTCCGGTCATGTAGGTGCCTGTCACGGGCAGGGCGAACTGGTTGGAGAGCACCAGGACGGCGATCATCTGGATCAGGTGGGCGAAGCCCGCGATCACGTTCAGTCGACGCAGCTTGCGCAGTTGGTCAGGGGTAACGGGAACGGCGACTGTGGCAGTGGTCATGCTCCACGGTCGCACAGCGAGCTGTCCCCGGAGGGGAACACGCCCGAACTAGATGCCGATTGACTGCTTGCGCAGGGTGCGGGT
This sequence comes from Actinomycetes bacterium, assembly GCA_046085905.1. Lineage (GTDB taxonomy): Bacteria > Actinomycetota > Actinomycetes > S36-B12 > S36-B12 > CAIKZY01. The sequence continues at coordinate 17,155 of JBJSWO010000122.1, forward strand.
GCCCACCACCACCGCGAGCAGGTAGATCACCGCGGCCACGCCGATCAGCCATTGGTAGCCGATCAGCAGGGAGAGGTACTCGAGGCAGCCGCCGATCATCGCGCCGAACAGGTTCGCGGCGAAGGCGGCCGTCGGATTCCCGGCGTTCTTGAAGCGTGAGGTGAACAGCAGGTTCGCGAAGAAGATCGGAGTGAAGGCGATCAGGATCGCGAACAGGAGCCGGAGAGGAATGCCCAGCCCGAGAAGTGCTGAGTTCGGTACCAGGAAGGCGATCAGGAGCGACGCGAAGAGACCGGTGATGATCAGTGGCCTCGGAATGGCGCGCTTTACCCGTGAGGTGACTTCGATCGCGACGAGAACCGCGAGCAGCACTCCGGCGAACACCAGCGCGTTGACGAGCCAGGTGGTGCCGAACAGCAGGGCGAAGGTCGTGACGGAGCGGGTCTCGAGCAGCAGGAACGCCATGCCCATGAAGAACAGGTCGCCGTAGCCACCCATCATGCGAAGTGGGCCGCCGAAGACCCGAATTCCGATGAGGGCGACTCCGAGGATGAGGGCGATCACGAGCAGGTAGAGCGGCGGGATCGTGACGTCCTTGAGGTAGAGGAAGGGACGATCGTCATTAACGGCGGCGGGAACTGCCTCGCCGCGGGCCAGTGCAGCATCGCGATTCCAGGTGGTGTCGGGTGCGCAGACGGCGTTGTCGGCGCTCTTGCCGATCGTGATCGCCGCGAGCGACTGCACCGCGGTGAAGGTATCGAGGCAGGGCTCATGGCCGTAGACCTCCTCAAGGGTGCCGGCTAGGCGATTGACCAGCCACGGCTCGCGGTAGTAGTTATACATCGCGAACACGCCATCGTCGGTGAGGTGATCCCGGGCCTCCTCCATCGACTGCTTCGTGAAGAGGTACGACTCCAGGCGCAACTGGCTCGCTCCGGACACGAGGGTCAGCGAGTCGGGCAGTGCGAAGAGAATCAGGTCGTACTTCGTGTCGGTGCTCGACAGGAAAGCGCGACCGTCATTGATGTGCACGCTGACTCGCGGATCGTCATAGGGCTTGTTCGGGTTGACCTGCGAGCCGATCTGCTGGATTCGCGGATCGATCTCGACCGCGTCGACATGCTTCGCGCCGCGCGAGAGCGCGAGCGCGACATCTGTTCCGGTACCGGCACCGACGACGAGAACGTTATTGAGTGGGTTGCCGATCGCGCGCTCGTAGGGGCGGCCGTAGACAGGCTCGGCGAGCAGTCGTTGCTGGACGTCCATCACGTTCTGGTGCGGGATGCCGTTGACCTGGATGTGCGTGAATTCGTTGACCGTGCCGGCATTCGCGACCGAGGTGTGCACCTTGTAGTACGGCGACCAGGTGACCCCTGCAGAGAACGACTCGAGGACCAGGATGCCGACAACGACCACCATGGCGATGCGCGAGAGCCAGGGCAGCAGGGGTCCGTAGAGGAGAACGAGTGCGACGAGAGTGACCACGGGCCAGATCCACGACGGTGCGCGCAGGAAGGCGATGAGGGTGAAGGCGAGGGTGCCGAGAATCGAGCCGACGATGTCCCAGCGGTAGGCGTTGAGTGCCGTGAACTCGCGGAAGGCTCGACCGGTGATCTCACCGAAGCCCGTCATGGTGATGGCGATGACGATGAAGACAAGCGGCAGCGTCACCCAAGCTGGGAATCCCGACGGGCGAACCTCGGTGAAGTAGATGAGGTCCGTGCTCGATGCCTCGATGGTGGCCGGGAAGAGCATGATGAAGGCGACGAGGATCAGCAGGCCGATCGGGACGTAGCGACCCATGTCTCGATCGCGGCGCGAGCGCAGGAATCCGAGGCCGATGCCGAGGAAGGAGGCGAGCAGGATCAGGTTCGAGAAGTACGACAGATGGATGAGATTCGCGCCGCTCCAGCGGATGAGGGCGAGCTGCACGAAGAGCATGAGAGCGCTGGCCACCATGAGGCGGGCACGGCCGCGCAGAACCCACGCAGGCGCATCGGACAGGCTTCTTCGGTTGGTCACGACGGAACCGTAGCGAACCTTCCGTTCATCTGAGGGGTGCACGGGGGAGTGCGGCCTAGACTCGAATGGCGTTCGCAGTCAGGAAGGGGTGTTCGGCCGATGTTCGAGCTTTGCGCCCCTGTGCAGGAGTCGGGCCTGGCCCTGTGGCCGGTTCTGGTCGTGATCGTCTTCATGATCGCCCTGAACGTGGTCAACAATCGCATCGCCCCGCAGACCCACTTCCTGCTCTGGGCCTTCGGCAGCTCGGTCGTCCTCGTCGCTATTGGCTTGCTCGACGGCAATAGCTGGACAGATATGGGCCTGTCGTGGCGCTATGCGCTCCGGGGCTTGCTCTGGGGCGCCATCACCATCGCGCTCGTGACCGTCGCCTACGCCATCGCCTCGTCATTCAAGAAGACGCGCGAGGCCTTCCATGATGAGCGCTACGCCCAGATGAGCGGCGGCCGGCTGATGTTCCAGACCTTGCTCGAAGTGCCCTTCGGCACCGTGCTCATGGAGGAGATCGCCTTCCGAGCGGTGCTCTTCTCGATGCTGGCCCGCCGCTACGGCGTGGTCTGGGGGCTGGTCATCTCATCCCTGCTCTTCGGCCTGTGGCACATCCTGCCCTCGATCGGAACCCATGAGTCGAATCCCGCCCTGGGCGGGGTGGCCGGCGAGGGACGCAAGGGCAATGTGGTGGCCGTGGCACTGAGCGTGCTGACCACCTCCGTGGCCGGGGTGATCTTCGTGGGCCTGCGGCTGGTCTCGGGCAGCATCCTCGGGCCGATGGGGCTGCACTGGGCCACGAACGGCCTGGGCTACTTCTTCAGCTTCTTCCTGATCAGGATCCGTGACCGCGCGGCTGCCGGGATCGAGGAATTCGTGCATCATCATGAGGAGAAGGGGCCTGATCAGGGGGATCAGGGCACCCGGTCCGCGGAAAATTCCCAGGGCGAATGACAGCGGTGTAATTGGACTCATAGAATGGTCACACCAGGACGAAAGCGACATGGTCGATCACGGCCGGCTCGCCGACAGCATCACGGAGGCCTTACGCATGGACGCCGCACGCACTCACCTCAGCGCCGAGGCAGCAGGGGCCATGCTGAGTGACCGCGACCGCGAGATCCTGGAATTCGAGCGCCAGTGGTGGCGGTATGCCGGTGCCAAGGAGCAGGCCATCCGCGAGCTCTTCGACATGAGCGCTACCCGTTACTACCAGATCGTCAACAACCTCATCGATACCCCGGAGGCCCTGGCCTTCGACCCGATGCTGGTCAAGCGGATGCGCCGCATGCGTGCCACCCGCCAGCGGGCACGCTCGGCCCGTCGCCTGGGGATTGAAGTCAACTAGACAACTTTCAGGGCCGTTACATGGGTATGTGTTCTGGACGAATCGGAAGAAACCCTAGGAAGCCCAAGCACTTTGCGAGTGGTACTGCCGCGATTTCTGCAATCTGCATCGCATTTACATAACTCTTTTCTGGGCAAAGGTGCAAGCGGTTGCAACCTCTGCGGCAGTCGCTTAGTCTCGAGCAATCCCGTATGGGAGTGACTGCCGTCACACATCTATCTGTCGGCTCTTCCAGGCCGTTACGAGAGGACCACTACATGCGCAGGACTCTGCGGACCCTGGGTATCGGCACCGTTGCCGCAACCCTCGGCTTCGGCACGCTGCTCGCCGCCACGCCGGCGAACGCTGCTGATAACACCATCACCATGTGGGTTGACCAGAAGCGAATCGCGAATTACCGCGAGGTCTTCCCGGGCAACACCTATGCCGGGTACACCATCAACCTGGTTCCCAAGGACTTCGGCAAGCTGCGCGACGATCTCGCCACGGTCTCTGCCGACTCCGCTCCCGATGTCATCACCGGCGCGCACGACTGGACAGGCGCTCTCGCCGCCAATGGCCTGATCGTCAAGCTGAACGTCCCGGCGGCGACCATCAAGTCACTCTTCCCGTACGCGCTGCAGGGCTTCCGCTACGGCTCGGGGATCTACGGCATCCCGACCCAGATCGAGAACGTCGCGATGATCACCAACAAGAACCTGATCAAGACCGCCCCGGCGACCTTCGACGAGCTGTCGACCCAGGCACTCGCCCTGAAGAAGGCCGGCAAGGTCGATGTTCCGTTCGCGGTGCCGCAGGGCGCCAACGGCGACGCGTACCACATGTACCCGCTGTTCAGCGGTCTCGGCGGTTACGTCTTCGGCACCAACCCGTCCGGTTCGGTCAACCCGAAGAACGTCGGTCTCTACAACAAGACCTTCGCCAAGAACGCCGGCAAGATCAACGAGTGGAACAAGACCGGCCTGATCAACTCCAAGGTCGACTACGGCATCGCCAAGACTGCATTCACGACCGGCAAGTCGCCGTTCTGGATCACCGGCCCGTGGGAGCGCGACGCCATCGCGGCACTGCCGTTCAAGTACAGCGTCACTGCGGTTCCCCCGATCGTGGCCGGCCTCAACGCCGTTCCGTTCCTGGGCGCCCAGGGCGGCATGGTCACCAAGTACGCAGCAGAGCACGGCGTGCAGACCGGCGCGAACGCACTCGTCACGCAGCTGATGGCATCTGCCGCCTACCAGACCAAGCTCGCCGCAGCTGACGGCCGCACCCCGGCCAACATCGCCGCAGCCAAGGCCGTGACCGACCCGATCCTGAAGGCCTTCTCGGCTGCCAGCACCGGTGGTGTCCCGATGCCGAACGTTCCGCAGATGGCCTCCGTGTGGTCGGCTCTCGGTGGCGCATGGGTCAACTCGACCAAGGGTGCAGGCGCCACGCCGGCACAGAAGGCATTCGCCCAGGCACAGGCCACGGTCGTCAAGGCGATCGGCTAAGTACCAGGCACATGCAATCGGGGGCCCGTAACCTTACGGGCCCCCGATTGTCATCTTCACTGATCATCGAACGGAGTAACCAGTGCTTCAGGGATTGATCTCGCGGTTCGGCGGAACCCCGGCACTCATCCTCAAGATCGTGTTCCTGGGCGTCGTGAACGCGGGCGCGATCTGGGCTATCCCCGCACTGCTCTCCATGGGCAGCTGGCTCATGCTGGCGGTCCTCGTGGTCGCTACCGCACTTCTTGACTTCTTCTTCCTGGGCAAGCGCTTCGTCCCCGCCAAGTACGTCGTGATCGGCGCGATCTTCCTGACGATCTTCCAGATCATCCCGATCATCTACACGGTGTCGGTCGCCTTCACGAACTACTCGACCGGCCACATTGGCACCAAGGCCGAAGCTGTCATGGCGATTCAGCGCGACTCGCTCTCCGAGCTGGAGGGCGCGCAGACATATGACATGTTCCCCGCCTACAGCGAGTCCGACGAACTCGTGCTCGTGCTCACCGAGGTGCCCCTCGACCTGACCGCCACTGACGCTCCCATCGATGTCGCGGATCTCGGCGCGGATGTCCAGACCGAGTTCGGGCCGGGCACGGTTGATGCTGCTCCGGCCGACCCCGCCGATCCGCTCGCATCCGACACGACCGACATGAATCTCGATGCGACCGCCGGCACCGGCGAGGTTCCGCCTACGTACATCGGCACTGAGCAGGGCATCGATGCCGTCACCCCCGCCGATGTCCAGCGTGATGCGAGCGGGCTCGTGGTCGGGGTCACGGGTTACACGCCGGTACCCGAGGCAGATCTTCCGGATCTCGACTCGCAGTTGGTCGAGTTGAAGATTCCCGGGCCCACCGGCGGATTCATCGTGCCGCAGGGCCTGAACATGGCCGTCGAGCTCACTCCCGTGGTGACCTACGACGCTGCCAATGACCAGTTCACGAACGTCGACACCGGGGTCGTCTACTCCGACAACGGCAAGGGCTCATTCGTAGACCCGAATAATCCTGACGATGAGTTGCTGCCAGGCTGGAAGACAGGCATCGGCTGGGAGAACTTCACTCGCATCGTCAATGACCCTGACGTGCGCGGCCCGTTCTTCTTCGTCTTCATCTGGACATTCATCTATGCCTTCCTGACCGTGGTTCTGACGTTCTTCCTCGGCCTGGGCCTGGCGATGACCCTCAATCGGCCCGGCATGAAGGGGCAGCGTGTCTACCGCTCGCTGCTGATCATCCCGTACGCCGTTCCGGCATTCCTTTCCGTGCTCGTCTGGGCTGGTTTGCTCAACGATGACTTCGGCGCGATCAACAGCCTGCTCGGAATCAATATCCCCTGGCTCTTCGATCCGACCTGGGCCAAGGTCAGCTGCCTGCTCGTGAACCTGTGGCTGGGCCTGCCCTACATGTTCCTGATCTCGACCGGAGCACTGCAGGCGATCCCGAGTGAGCTGCAGGAAGCTGCCAAGGTCGACGGTGCCAAGAACTGGCAGGTGTTCAAGCTCGTGAACCTACCTCTGCTGCTCATTGCCCTGACGCCGTTGCTCGTCGCATCCTTCGCCTTCAACTTCAACAATTTCAACAACATCTGGCTGCTGACCGGTGGCGGCCCGGCAATGGACGGCTCGAATGTCGCCGGTGCCACCGACATCCTGATCAGTTACACCTACAAGATCGCCTTCTCCGCCGGCAAGGGCAATGACTTCGGGCTCGCGAGCGCGATCTCGATCATCATCTTCCTGATCGTCGGCACGATCTCGGCCATTTCCTTCGCACGTTCGAAGGCACTCAAGGAGGACCGCGCATGAGCTCCGACGTGATCGAGGACTACGTGGTGCCCAAGGCCCCCAAGCGCGGCTTCGGTGCGTGGTTCAGCGTGCTCGGCTGGCGTCATCTCGTAGCCGTCATCGCTCTGGTATTCGCGCTGTTCCCGGTGCTCTGGGTGGTGAGCGCTGCCTTCACCGAGGATCCCTCAATCAGCAGCAGCGCGGTAATTCCGACGAATCCGACCCTGTCGAACTTCACCAAGCTCTTCACCAACCCTGACCAGCCGTACCTCAACTGGTACGTCAACACGATGATCGTCGCAGTGCTCACCTCGGTGTTCACCGTGATGATCGCCGCCGGTGCCGCGTTCGCCTTCAGCCGCTTCCGGTTCAAGGGCCGCAAGGTAGGCCTGATGTTCCTGCTGCTGGTGCAGATGTTCCCGCAGTTCCTGAGCCTGATCGCGATCTACATCATCATGGTGAACATCTCCGACGTGTTCCCCGCGATCGGTCTCGACACCCTCACCGGTCTGATCCTCGTGTACCTGGGCGGCTCCATGGGCATGAACGCCTGGCTGATCAAGGGATTCTTCGACACGATCCCGATGGAGATCGACGAATCGGCCAAGGTCGACGGTGCCACTCACGGTCAGGTGTTCTGGGGAATCATCCTGCCACTGGCCGCGCCTGTACTCGCAGTTGTCGCGCTGCTCAGCTTCATCGGCACGATCAACGAGTTCATCATCGCGAGTTCGTTGATCCAGACTCCCTCGACCAAGACACTGGCTGTCGGCCTGCAGGGCTTCATCAGCCAGCAGTACTCCGAGAACTGGGGTCCGTTCGCGGCCGGCGCCCTTCTCGCGGCCGTGCCTGTCGTCATTCTTTTCCTCTTCCTGCAGAAGTTCATTGTCGGCGGCCTCACGCAGGGCTCGGTGAAGGGCTGATGCTGGCTGCAGCGCACCATGACGGATCGCCCCTCTACGTGTCGAGCATGGCACCGCAGCTGGGCGACTCGATCACGCTGCGCCTGCGCACCCATCGAGATCATCAGCCGGCACTCGTGGTGCTTCGCACGGTGCACGATGGCGAGCCATTCGTCGCACGCGCATCGGTGAGCGAGAGTCGTGGAGCGGATGTCTGGTGGGAGGTCTCGATCGAGGCGCGCAACACCATCACTCATTACCGCTGGCTCCTCTCCGGGGGCGCTTTCGACTATTCATGGCTCACGGCGGCCGGCTTGATCGACCACGATGTTCCCGATGCGACAGACTTCGTGATCACCGCTCTGCCGGCGCCGCCCGCGTGGTCGAACTCCTCGGTCGTCTACCAGGTGTTCCCTGATCGCTTCGCGCGTGGAAGCCAGTTCGACCCGGACGCCGTGGCCGCGGGCAAGTACGGCCAGCCGCTCCCGGAGTGGGCTGTGCCGCGTGCCTGGGGTCAGCACCCCGAGGGCCGATCGCCGAACACCCCTTTCGAGTTCTACGGCGGCGATCTCGACGGCATTCGCGAGCATCTCGATCATCTGCAGGCCCTCGGCGTCGACACCCTCTACATGACACCGATCTTCCCTGCAGGCTCCTCCCATCGGTATGACGCCTCGACCTTTGACGCGATTGATCCGCTGCTCGGTGGCAATGAGGCACTGGTCGCGCTGAACCGCGCGGCGCATGAGCGCGGGCTGCAGGTCATCGGCGACATCACCCTCAATCACTGCGGTGCGACCCACGAGTGGTTCTTGGCTGCGCAGGATCCGAATGCTCCCGAGCGCGAGTACTTCCGATTCGGCGAGGAGTTCACGCATGGCTATGTCTGCTGGTGGGATATCGCGTCACTGCCCAAGTTCGATCACACCAGCCTCGCACTGCGCAAGCGCCTGGTAACCGACCCCGACTCCACTATCCGCAGGTGGATCGGCGGTGTCGATGGTTTCGACGGTTGGCGAGTTGACGTCGCGAATATGTCGGGTCGCATGGGCTCAATCGATCTCACCCACGAGCTGGCGCGCGACACCCTGGCCGCCATGGCTGCCGAGGATTCCGACTTGCTGCTGGTCGCCGAGCACGGCCACGACGCCAGTGGCGATCTTCTCGGTGACGGCTGGCACGGAACGATGAACTACGCCGGCTTCACCCGGCAGGTCTGGAGCTGGCTGCGCGCACCGGAGTTCGCCGAGGATTTCATCGGCCTGCCCGTCGAGATCCCTGTCATCAGCGGGCAGAGCGCCGTCGCCTCGTGGCGGGCCTTCCACGGGCGTATCCCGTGGCGCTCGTTGCTCGCCAGCTGGAACATCCTCGGCAGCCATGACACTGCTCGCATTCGCACAGTGGTCGGAAGCGCGGAGCGGCAGGTAGCGGCGTTCTCTCTCGCCGTGGGGCTCCCTGGCGTCCCGATGGTCTTCGCCGGTGACGAGATCGGCGAGAAGGGATGGTGGGGGGAGGACTCCCGCACCACCTTCCCCTGGCATGAGCCTGAGAGCTGGGAATCCGGAGTTCTCGAGGCCTACACCGATCTCATCCACCTTCGCCGGTCCTCGCCCGCACTCGCCACGGGCGGCCTGCGTTGGGTCCATGCGGGCACCGATGCGATTGCCTTCCTGCGCGAGCATCCGCTGGAGTCCTTGCTCGTGGTGGTCGCGCGCGGTCAGGCCGAGACCATTCGCATCCCGCTGGCTGACATCAGCGCCACGTCACTCGAGCGAGTGTTCGGATACTCGGCTGAGGTCTCCGCCGGCCACGCGGTCATCGACATTCCCGCCGCGGGTGCCGGTATCTGGCGGCTGACATGACCACCACGCTTCACGGAACCACACCACGAAGGAAGGGCAACGGCAATGGCTGAACTGATCCTCAAGGACATCGACAAGGTCTACGACAACGGCTTCCACGCCGTGAAGGACCTCAGCATCGATGTTCAGGACGGCGAGTTCCTCGTGCTGGTGGGCCCGTCCGGCTGCGGCAAGACCACGGCCCTGCGGATGATCGCCGGTCTCGAGGAGATCACTGATGGCGAACTGCTCATCGGGGATCGCGTGGTCAATGATCTGCCGTCGCGTGATCGCAACATTGCCATGGTGTTCCAGAGCTACGCGCTCTATCCGCACATGACCGTGCGCGAGAACATCGGCTTCGGTTTGGCGTTGCGCAAGATGCCGAAGGCGGAAATCACCGAGAAGGTCGAGAGGGCGGCGCAGTTGCTCGATCTGACCACCATGCTCGATCGCAAGCCCAAGCAGCTCTCGGGCGGACAACGACAGCGCGTTGCCATGGGTCGCGCCATCGTGCGCGATGCCGAGATCTTCCTGATGGACGAGCCGCTGTCGAATCTCGATGCGAAGCTTCGCGTCCAGATGCGCGCCGAGATCGCCGCGCTGCAGCAGCAGCTCGGCATCACGACGGTATACGTGACGCACGACCAGGTCGAGGCCATGACCATGGGGCATCGGGTAGCGGTCATGCGCCTGGGCGAGCTGCAGCAGATCGCCGCCCCGCAGGATCTCTACGACAACCCCGACAACGTCTTCGTTGCCGGCTTCATCGGCACGCCGCCGATGACCCTGTTCCATGCGGCACTGCAGATCGAGAACGGCCACGGCATCCTCACCGTCGGCGGACAGCACATCACGGTGCCCGATCATGCGATCGCCTCGCGTCCGAGCCTTGCAGCGAAGAGCGGCAGCAGCGTCATCGTCGGGATGCGCTCCGAGGACATTTACCACGAGGACAAGGGCAATCTCGTGCCGCTCAAGGTCAAGGTCACGCTGACCGAGGCACTCGGCCCATCCGTGCATGTGGGCTTCACCTTCGAG
>JBJSWO010000123.1:0-4061 GCA_046085905.1 Actinomycetes bacterium
CCATGGGTGCCTGGACCGTCGGCCTCCTGACCATTGATCCGACCCTGAAGAAGAACCTGCTTCCGGATCTCTTCCCCTTCCTGATGGATGCCCAGGCGCAGTGGGTTCTCGCCGTGCTCATCGGCGGTCTGGTCGGAGGCCTTCTCGCTCTCATCGTTGCCCCCGTGCTGATGCGCCTGAATGGCCTCCAGGCCGGCATTGCCACGTTCGCCCTGCTCGGCGTGGTCAATGTCGTGCTCACCTATTGGTCCAGCATCGGTCCGCGCAGCGGTCAGTCGATGGTGGGCATTCCTGTCGTGCTCGATCTCAAGCTCACCATGCTCTTCGCCCTCGGCTCGATCATCGTCGCGTGGCTCTTCCAGCGCACCCGCCCGAGCCGGCTCCTGCGCGCCGCTCGTGAGGACGGCATTGCAGCCGCCGCCTCGGGTATCAACATCGTGACCCAACGTGTCATCGTCTTCGCGGTCTCGGGTGTCATCGCGGGTGTCGCGGGTGGCCTGTTCGCCCTGACCAACCGAGTAGTGCAGGCGAGCCAGCTGTTCGTCGAGATGACCTTCATTACTCTGGCCATGCTCGTGCTCGGCGGAACCTTGTCGCTCAGTGGAGCGGTTATCGGCACGCTGGTCTTCAGTGCCATCGATGTTCTCCTGAGCAATCTTCAGTCCGGTATCGATGTGTTCGGACTCGCATTGAGCATCCCGCAGGGCACCCGTCCGATCATCCTCGGCCTGATCCTGGTGCTCATGCTCATGTTCAAGGCCTCCGGTTTAACAGGCGGGCGAGAATTCGTCTGGCCGTTCCGTACCGTCCGCCCGCTGCCGGGCAATCCGCCCACGAACGAGTAATTCCCCGAGCACGACGAAGGGCGCGACCTCCAGGTCGCGCCCTTCGTCAATTCTCCACGCACATGTCAGCCAATGAGGCCGGTGATCATCCCCGCGAGCTGCTTGCCATGCTCGTCGGCGAGTGCCGCCTGACGAAGGAGCGCGACCTGCCGGGCCGCGTCGCTGCGGCTGGCAATACTGGGCAGGACGCGCATGATCTCGTTGAAGTTGTGCATGCCGCGTGCATGCGTCTCGCCGTAGCCCTTCACTAGCTGCTGGCACTCCACGATCTCGCAGGCCAGTGCGTAGTCTGTCGCGGCATACTCGCGCACCGTGGTGAGCCAGGTATCGATCCGTGCCTGCTCGAGACCGAAGCGCAGCGAGCGTCGGCGGATCGGGCGGCAACGGGCCATCGTGTAGAGCATCGTGTAGCCCCACACCGAGGTGGTCTGCAGCTTGATGCCCTTGTGGGTCACTCGGTGAATGAGCCTGTTGGCGGCCTTCGAGTTCAATACCCAACGACCTAGGCCGGTCGGCAGGGTGTCGCTGATCTCCTCGACCTGCGGATGCAGGTACTCGCGGACCTGCATCATCTGCTCGTCGTTGACGCGAGCCTCCTTGCCGACGCGATCGAAGCGGCGGGCACGGGTCTTGTGAAACGCGACGCGAATGGTGTCCTCGTAGGTCATCCAGAGTGCGGTGAAGCGGGCGGTCTCGGTGGTCAGGCGCGCGCTGCTGTCGGCATCGGTCTCGAAAGCGGCTACTGAGGCCACGCGATCGAGGTACTCATCGGCGTACTTGACGTCCTGGTATTCGGCCGTGCGCTTGATCCCGTTGACCAGCATGTGGCGTGAGGCCGGCGGGAAGGAGGCGATGCGCTGTGCCTGCTGCTTCAGCCTGCTGCCCACGAGTGCCGCGGGATCAGCGATGGCGAGTGCGACCTCTGCCTCGAGTGCGGACTCGGCGGCGATGGCCTCCTCGACCTCGACGGGGCGCGTGCCGAGGGTCAGCTCGACGACCGGGCGCTGCGAGGCCGCGGCGACGCGGAAGCCCTCGGAGAAGGCCCGCAGGCTCGACTCGACGCCCTTGCCCCCCGTGCGGATCGCCTCCTCGAACTGCTCGCGGGTGAAGGGCAGGGTGCCTGATGCCGCAATGGCACCGAAGAGCACTGCACTGATCACGGAGCCGGTCTCGTCGGCGATGCGCGCGAAGTCACCGCGCCAGAACGACTTAGAGGCACCGAGTGCAGCGTCGATGATCTCCTGCGAGTCAATGCGGCCATCGCCCATCGCCGTCCGCTCGGGCATGGCGTACGTGCGGCTGGTCGAGGCGATGAGCACGCTGCGGTCGGGGGTGCAGAAGCCGCGCTGGATGGCACGCCCGGCCTCCATCAGCTCGGAGGCCACCACCACGTCGACCTCTCCGGGCGTGGGCATGGTGCTCAGCACGGGGTAGCGGGGGTTGGGGGAGTCCTCGCGGGGGAAGAGCTCGACGTAGTAGACGGTGGCACCCGTGCGCTGGGCCACGCCGGGCACCGAGGTGCTCTGCGCGAACCAGCCATTGTGCTCCGAGAGCGCGACAATCCAGTCGGAGAGCACGCCGCCGCCCTCGCCGCCCATGGCGAGGATCGCCATGGTGATCGGTCGGGTACGGAAGGCTGCGGCAGGCTGCGCTTCAGTGGTCATGGTCATGTCAGTTCATTCCTCGTCGATCGTGGCTCAGGATGCAGCCGGCTCGATGCCGGTCAGGCGGCGCTCGATGCCGCGCTGCAGCATCCCGATGTACCAGCGGCGCACCGCCAGCTTGGTGCGATCCCAGCGAGTGGGGTTCGTGATGATCTGCGTCTGGTAGAACGACGGACACAGCGCAGCCGCGTGAGCGTTCTCGCCGCAGAGGCCGCAGCCCACGCACGAGCTGATGACCTGGGCGATGGGGTCGGTGCGCATCGGATCCGGATTATCGGCAATCGTGAGCGACGGGCAGCCGGAGATTCGGATGCAGGAGTGGTCGCCCGTGCAGGTCTCGGGGTCGACGCCGAAACGCTCACGCACCACGCGCTTGCCCTCCTTGGCCGCCTTGGCCATGGCCGGCTTCTCGCGGCGCATTCGGTTCAGGGTGCACTCGCTCTGGGCGATGATGACCTTCGGGCCCTTCTCCTCAGTGGTGAGGGCCTCCTTGAACAGGTCGCGCATCTCGTCGACCTTGTAGGTGTTCGTGGCGGTGCGCGACCACTTGACGCCGATTCCGCGCACGGCGGCCTCGATCGGGTGCTTCGTCGAGCGATTCGGATTGTCGGCCTTGGACGACAGAACGTCCTGGCCACCGGTCGCCGCGCTGTAGGCGTTGTCGACGATGACGAGAAGCTGGTCGTTCTCGTTGAAGACGGCATTGCCGACGCCTGAGGTCAGGCCGTTGTGCCAGAAGCCGCCATCACCCATCACGGCGATCGGACGCTTCATCGCACCCGAGCCATTGAGGGCCGATGCAGCGGCCGAGCCGAGGCCGTATCCCATGGTGGTGGCTCCGATATTGAACGGAGCATTGATGCTGAACAGGTGGCAGCCGATATCGGCACTCACGTAGTGCTCGCCGACCTCACGCTGGGCGAGGGTGAGTGCAGCGAAGATCGGGCGCTCAGGGCAGCCGGTGCAGAAGCCCGGCGGGCGCCCCTGCACCAGATCAGTGCTGATGCGCGGTGCCATGGGGTATCGGGGGTCGTCGGGCGGCAGGGCAAGGGCCGGTAGCTCAACGCCTTCGAGTGACTCGGGCGCGTACTTCTGCATGAAGGCCAGGACGCCCTTCGTGACCGCAGCGGGTGTGTACTCGCCTGCAACGGGGAGAAGATCCTTGCCGTGCAGCTTCACGGTCGCCTCAGCGCGACGCAGCACAGCCTGGATGTTCTGCTCGATGTAGTCGGGCTGGCCCTCCTCCACGAGGAGCACTGCACGCTTGCCCTTGCAGAACTCGACGACCTCATCGTCGATCACCGGGTAAGTGACGTTCATGATGTACAGCGGGATCTTGCTCTCGCCGTAGATGTCGGAGAGGCCCAGCAACTCGAGGGCGCGATTGACGTTATTGAACAGGCCGCCCTGGAGGATGATCCCGATGTCCTGGCCCTCGCCGGGCATGTACTCGTTGAGCTTGTTCTCCTTGATGAACTCGACGGCTGCAGGCCAGCGCTTGGTGAGCTTCTCCTGCTCATGCGCAAAGTTCATCGGGGGGAGCACGATGCGG
>JBJSWO010000124.1:0-4889 GCA_046085905.1 Actinomycetes bacterium
CCTCCGCCTACCGCAGCATCACTCGACTTCGTCGACGACTTGGCGGGCTTGAGCAGCCGCCCCAGATCGACGCCGGAGTCATTACTGCGCACGACAAAGGGACGATGGGACGTGTACTGCACGATGCTGAGAGAGGCCGGATCCACGCGAATGCGCTGGAAGGCATCGAGGTGCATGCCCAGTGCATCGGCCAGGATCGCCTTGATCACATCGCCATGACTGACGACGACGTAGATGCCATCGCTGCCCACCTGATCGTTCCAATCGCGAATGCCCTCCACCGCGCGATGCTGCATGTCGCGCATGCTCTCGCCCTCGGGTCCGGGGAACACCGCCGCGCTCGGGTGAGCCTGGACGACCGACCACATCGGCTCCTTGGCGAGGTCGCCAAGCTTCCTGCCTGTCCAGTCTCCGTACTTGCACTCGACGAAGCGCTCGTCGATCTCGCGCACGGCCGCGCGACGCTGAAAGGCGGCGAGGGCATCGGCCGTCGCGATCGTGCGCTCCAGGGGCGAGCTGACGATCAGCGGGATACGCACTTCGGAGAGTCGCTCGGCGAGCTCGGCCGCCTGCTTGCGACCTTGAGCGTCGAGTTTCACGCCGGGCAGGTGACCGGCCAGGATGCCGTCGGCGTTCGCCTTGGTGCGCCCGTGGCGCACGAGTAGCACGGTGGTCATGACGACAGCACTCCTGTCCCGAGCAGGATCATGACCAGGATGCCCAGCCCGACTCGGTAGATGACGAACGGCGTGAAGCTCCGCGTGCTGACCCAGCGCAGTAGCCACGAGATCACCGCAAAGCCAATCACGAAGGCGATCAGCGTGGCCATGATCGTGGGCCCCCAGGCGACGCTGGCATCGCTTCCGATCTTGCGCGCCTCGTAGAGCCCTGAGCCCAGAACGGCGGGAATGGCGAGCAGGAATGAGTACCGCGCTGCAGCCTCGCGCGTGTAGCCGAGAAGAAGACCGGTGGAGATCGTGGCTCCCGAGCGGGAGACGCCCGGGATCAGGGCGAAGGCCTGGCCCAGTCCGAAGACGATGCCCTGGCGAGCATTCAGGCTGGCCAGCGTCTTCTGCTTGCGTCCGACACGATCGGCAAGGCCAAGGATCAGTCCGAAGACGATAAGCGCACAAGAGACCAGCCAGAGGTTTCGCGCCACAGTCTCGATCTGATCGGCGAAGATCACGCCCAGGATGACCACCGGAATCGTGCCGATGATGATATACCAGCCCATGCGCGCATCGAGGTTGCGGCGCAGTGCTGGCTGCACCAGGCTTCGAGCCCACGTGCCGATGATTCGAATGAGGTCCTTGCGGAAGTACAGCAGCACTGCGCACTCAGTGCCGATCTGGGTCACGGCCGTGAAGGCGGCTCCCGGATCCTGCCAGCCGAAGAGCTGCGACACGATCAGGATGTGAGCGCTCGAGGAGACCGGGAGAAACTCGGTCAGGCCCTGGACGATGCCGAGAACCAGTGCCTCGAACCAGCCCATCAGGCGGCATCCGGGGTGTCGTCGACGAGGTCGCCCATCAGTCGCACGACCTGCAGACGCTGCTCGAGTGTCTCGGCAACCGGCGTGATGCTCAGGGTGGTTACTCCCGCGGCCTCATAGGCCGCCAGTCGCTCGCTGATGCGAGCAGGCGATCCGAGGAGCGAGGTCTGATCGATGAACTCGAAGGGCACGGCCATGGCCGCTTCCTTGTACTTGCCGTCGAGGAAGAGCTCCTGCACCTGCTCCGCGGCCTCCTCGAAGCCCATGCGGACTGCGAGCTGGTTGTAGAAGTTCTTCTCCCGAGAGCCCCTGCCGCCGATGTACAGGGCACTGTTCGCGCGCAGGGCGTGCGCACACATCTGGGGGTCATCCCCCACGACGACCGGAACAGTGGGCACGACGTCGAAGCCGTCCATCGTCTTGCCGATCTTCGCGCGTCCGCGAGCGATGGCCTCATGCTGCTCGCCCGCGTACTCGGGTGAGTAGAAGATCGCCAGCCAGCCGTCGGCGATCTCACCGCAAAGCTCGAGGTTCTTCGGACCGATCGCGGCGAGATAGATCGGCAGGTGCTCGCGCACCGGCGGGAAATTGATCGACAGGGCCTTGCCCGGACCATTGGGCAGCGGGAGCGTGAAGAACTCTCCCTCGAAACTGACCTTCTTGCGTGCGAGGGCATCACGCACGATCGCCACGTACTCGCGAGTGCGCGCGAGCGGCTTGTCGAATCGCACGCCGTGCCAGCCCTCGGACACCTGGGGTCCCGAGACTCCGAGACCTAGCCGGAAGCGCCCGCCGGAGAGGGCATCGAGAGTGGCCGAGGTCATTGCCACATTTGCCGGAGTGCGAGCAGGGATCTGGAAGACGGCAGAGCCGAGATCGATACGTGACGTCTGCGCGCCGATCCAGGACAGGATCGTGACGGCGTCGGACCCGTACGCCTCCGCCACCCACACGGACGAATAGCCGCAGGTATCGGCCTCGAGGGCCAGTGCGATGTTCGAGGCGTCATTGCCGGCGCCCCAGTAGCCCAGATTCAGTCCGATTTCCATAAGGCGAGCCTATGCCCCCTCATGGCAAGCCCCAGGTAGCGTCATCTCATGCAGCAGCGCCCCCTTGGCAGATCCGGCATCTGGGTCGGTCGACTCGCCCTCGGCACCATGACCTGGGGCCGAGGTACCGACGAGTACGAGGCGCGCGATCAGCTGGCCGCCTTCCTCAGCGCCGGCGGCACCCTGATCGACACCGCCGATGTGTACGCCGAGGGCGTGTCCGAGCAACTGCTCGGCGAGCTCATTCGCGAGTTCGATATCCGAGACGAGATCATCCTTGCCACGAAGGCCGTCTCCCAGCCTGATCCCGGCCGTCGGTTCAATGGCTCACGACTCCACCTTCTCCGGGCGCTCGAAGGCTCGCTGCGCCGGCTCAACACCGACGTCATCGATCTCTGGCAGCTGCACGCGTGGGATCCCTGGACTCCGATGGATGAGACCCTCGCTGCCGTCGACGAGGCGGTATCGAGCGGCAAGGTGCGATACGCCGGAATCTCGAACTACTCCGGCTGGCAGACCGCTCGAGCCGCCACCTGGCAGAAGGCAGTGCCGGGCCGCGCCCCCATCATCACGACGCAGATGGAGTATTCACTTCTCGAACGTGGCATAGAGCGGGAGATCGTGCCGGCAGCCCAGTCACTCGGCCTCGGCATCCTGCCGTGGTCTCCGCTCGGTCGCGGCGTCTTGACCGGCAAGTACCGACACAGCACTCCGGCCGACTCCCGAGGAGGCAATGCCGACACGGCGTCGTGGATCCAGGTGTACCAGGACGAACGCTGCCGCCGGATCGTCGATGCGGTGGCCACGGCCGCCGAGGGGCTCGGCTGCTCCCCCACCGAAGTCTCGATCGCCTGGCTGCGGGATCGGCCTGGCGTCGTGGCGCCGATTCTCGGTCCCCGGACGACGAGCCAGCTGGTTGCCGCTCTCGCGGCCGAGGAGCTCGAGCTGCCCGAGGAGATCCTCATCGCCCTTGACGACGTGTCAGCGCCCGCCATGGGCTACCCCGAGGCCGGCTGGGCTCAACGGAGATAGCGATGCATTCCTCGGGTGCGGTCTGGGAGTTCCGTGAATTCTGGTTCCCGCGCGGAACCACGCGGGAGGTCGCCCGGCAGGCCCTCACCGAGATGGCCGAGCAGGAGCGCTGGGAGCTCTCCCGGGTCGCCATCCTGTACGACGGTCGCCGCAAGGTGGTGCTTCGGCGCAAGGTGTACCGGGTCCGACGAACTGCGTGAGGACAACGCCTAGACGGCGCGCAGGAATCGATCGAGAACGCGCACGCCGAAGGCGAGCCCATCGAGCGGAACCCGCTCGTCGACCCCGTGGAACAGGCGCCAGTAGTCGAGATCAGCGGGCATCTGCAGCGGCGAGAATCCGTAGCACGCAATGCCGAGTCGGTGGAACGCCTTCGCATCAGTGCCGCCGGAGATCATGTAAGGGATTGCGCGGGCGTGGGGATCCTCCGACCGCAAGGCCGAGGCCATCAGATCGACGGAAAGAGTGTCGAATGGAGCCTCGAGGGCAATGTCGTCGACCACGTGCTCGATCGTGATGTCGGGACCGACCAGCTCGCTGATCGTGCGCTCGAACTCCTCCTCGAATCCGGGGATCGTGCGCCCGTCAATGGCCGCGAAGGCGTCACCGGGAATCACGTTGTGCTTGTAGCCGGCCTCGAGCATCGTGGGGTTCGCGGTATTGCGCAGCGTCGCACCGACCAGCAGGCCGAGAGTTCCGAGCTTGCGCACGAGCTCCTCGTTGTCGTGCACGGCAAGTTCGACTCCGAAGGCATCACTGAGCTCGCCCAGGAAACGGTCCACCGTGGCAGTTCGACGTTCGGGCCACTCGAAGTTGCCCACGCGCGTCACGGCCT
Organism: Actinomycetes bacterium; assembly: GCA_046085905.1. Classification (GTDB taxonomy): domain Bacteria; phylum Actinomycetota; class Actinomycetes; order S36-B12; family S36-B12; genus CAIKZY01. The sequence goes on from JBJSWO010000124.1 coordinate 4,409, forward strand.
CGCACAGGCGGGTGACCGCATTGTCATCATGAATCATCGAGCCGTGGCCTGCGCGCCCTGACGCGTGCAGCCGCATCCAGCGCATGCCCTTCTCCGCCGTCTGGATCGGATACAGGCGCAGGTCATCGCGCACGGTGATCGAGAATCCGCCTACCTCGCCGACCGCCTCCGTGACGCCACTGAACAGCTCGGGTCGATTGGCGGTGAGCCAGTGCGCTCCATGACGCCCGCCGGCCTCCTCGTCGGGAAGCAGCAGGATCACGATGTCGCGTCGTGGGCGTATTGCCGAGCGGCCCCAGCCGCGGGCCACGGCCAGGATCATGGCGTCCATGTCCTTCATGTCGACCGCGCCACGCCCCCAGATGAATCCTTCGTCCACCTCAGCCGCGAAGGGCGGATGAGTCCAGTCGAAAGGGGTATGTTAGCAACAAACCAAATATTAAGGCGCGGTTTCCTTTTATTGAAGATGGCATTGACCACG